>JAZDLZ010000674.1:0-7766 GCA_043801535.1 Pseudomonadota bacterium | reverse complement strand
CTGTATCTCCGGCACAGTGCAGAAGTGCGCGGCTGGCAAGGCAACCCTTGCCTTCGCCATATTCTACATGGTCATCAACATTGGCTCACTGTTCGGTCGATTCGCTGCCTACGAGGTTCGCACTCGCTCTAGCCTCAGCATGATCTTTGCCGTCGCGGCGGTCTGTGCGGCAAGCGCCTTTTTCGTCGTGCTCTTCCTCTACCGTGACCCGGACAAGCAGCGAGCAAGCCAAGCTGCGCCGGCCAAGCCGCGACGGTCGATCGCTGTGGTGTTGCTCGACATGTTCCTGGTGCTGCGCAATCTCAGATTCACCCTGTTCCTGCTGGTTTCGGGCGGCTTCTTCTTCCTCTACGCGCAGGTCTACAACGTGCTTCCGCTCTACTTGAAGAAGGTCGTCGAAGGCAATCCGCCGATCGATATCTACACCGCTGCCAACCCTTTGGTAATCGTTGCGTTCCAGCTTCTGATTACCAAGCTCTTTGGTCGTCTTCCGCCGATACGTTCGATCATCGTTGGCACGGTGCTGATCAGCCTGGCAATGCTTATCAACCTCTACCCGCTCTTTTCCGATGGTGTTAGCTCCCAAGCTCTGAGCCTGCTGCCACTTGGCTCGCTATTCATTGTCATGACCGTGGCGCTGGTAGCGTTTGGCGAGTTGTTCACCTCGGCGCGCAGCTATGAGTATATCGGCGCGCTGGCGCCAAAAGGGCAGGAGGGCTTGTTCCTCGGCTATGCCAGTCTGCCAATGGCAATTGGAGCGGCTGCTGGCAATCCCGTCGGCGCTGTCATCTTCAACAAGGTCATGTGCCGCGGCGCTACCATGAAGGAGAACGGCCTCCTCGAGCTCAGGCCGAACATGGCTGCTGCCGGATGGCTGATCCTGACCGGAGTCGGCCTTGTCACTGCTTTCTGCTTCTGGCTCTTCGACCGTTGGCTGCGAGCGGATGTCGCGCGCTCACGCGCTGCCGCCCTGATCCGGCGCTAGCGCGCCTCAAGACCACCCCTCCGCCCCTCCTCTCCGAGGAGGGGGACCGCGGCGCGTCACTTTCCGGGCGATCACCAAATTGGTGCCGCGCCGCGACTCGCTCCGCGCGGCGAAGCCGCGCTGCGCTCGTGGTCACTATCGCCGTTTTAGGGTGCCGGGCAAAAGGTTGCGGGATAGATAGCACGGTTCTGCTATCGCTGCGCCGCGGCCAGGGCGTTGGCAATCAGACGATCGTGCATGCTCTCGTCGGCCCACAGCGCTTGGCCTTCGGCGGGAAGGGCACGTATCGGATCGAAATAGAGGAAGTAGCGTCCTGGCTTGACACTGGGAGACGTGAAGACCGATATCCCCGTCACTCGGTTGTAGTGCTCGAAGCTATGGACATCACGCTTGCCACCGCCGCCTGGTGCATCGCAGGCGAAGGACGGAGTGTTGAACCCGGAGGTGGCACCGCGCACTTGCTTCTCCAGATCGATTGCCGTTTGCAGGGTAGTCCGGAGGTCCTCGACTCCCCTGACGAGATCGTGCACGTAGACGTAGTAGGGTCGCACATTGATGTAGGAGAGTCGCTTGACGAGGGTAGTCAGCACGGTGGGATCGTCGTTGACGCCGCGCTGGAGGACGGTCTGGTTGCGTACCAGGATCCCGCGCTCGAACAGCCGGTTGGCTGCCGTTCGGGTGATGCTGGTTATCTCGCGGGGATGATTGAAGTGGGTGTGGATTGCGACTTCCCGATGCTCCTTGCGTGCCCGGTCGACTACGCGACTCAGAGCGTTCAGCCAGGCGTCGTCGGTAAGCACCTTTTGGGGAAGCACGGCGAGCCCTCTTGTTCCCAGTCGCATCCGACGGATGTGGGGAATGTCGAGGAGCGCGTTGCCGATCTGCTCGATCTGGGCGGGACGCAGGCTGGAGCAATCGCCACCAGAGACAACAACGTCTTCGATCTCCGGCCGTGATTTGATGTAGGCAAAGGCCTGCCGCCATCGCTCTTCGTTGACCCCGAGGCGGAGCTTCTCGAAACGGCCAGTGCTCTCGCCAACCGCATAGCTGCGAGTGCAGAAGCGACAGTAGACCGGGCAAGTATCCAGTGCCAAGAACAGGGCCCGATCGCGATAGCGATGGGTCAGCCCACGCACTGGCGAATCCGCCTGCTCGCCGAGCGAGTCGAGCCCGACCTTGGGGTGATCGGGCACGATATCGGAGTCGACCGGGATGAACTGGCGGCGCAATGGATCGCGATAGGGATCGGTCCAGTCGATCAGCGAAATGATATATGGCGATACGCGCACGCTCATTGGCGAGCGACGGAGTCCCGCTTCGGCCTCGGCAACGAAGGCCGCGTCGACCATGTCGCCGACGACGGTGCGGAGCTTGGCGAGGTTGGTTATCGAGTGCTTCGCTTGCCAGGCGTGATCGAGAAACAGCTTCTCGTCGATCGAAGCGTAGCCAGGGATTCTCTGCCAGAATGAGCCCTCGAGGAGCTGGCGATGGGCAAACGACTCATCGTCAGCTCGGGCTCGGGCTCGGGCTCGATTCGCCGGCTCGCTCTGCGACCAGTCCACCGGTGATACGGCGAGCGACTCGAGGATTTCTTCGTTCGGCCTCTCGTTCGGGAGCTTGGCTCCCTTGCCGACTCGTTCCCGATTGCTCGAAGACGAATCAGCGTCGGCGGTCCAGGGCACAACTGAAGGAGGAGACGATTCAGGGCGCGCGGTGGTCACCATCTTCTCTTGAAGCATGGTAGCAGATTGATTGTCAGAGCGAGCGTCCCTTTTGCGGCGGAATCAATACTTGGCTGCGGTGCTTGCCCTGGCCGTGCGGTCAATGTTTACCGAGCACAGTGGACCGCACATGGTGCAGTATCGTGAGCTCGCCGCCTCGCTGCCCTCTTTGTAGCGCCGGGTCTTGGCCGGATCGAGCGCCAGCCGATACATGCCCTCCCAGTCGAGCTGCTTGCGGCAACGAGACATCGCATCGTTCCATGCCTTGATGCCTTTCACTCCCTTGACGAGATCGCCACTCAGGGCGGCGATTCGGGTGGCGACCACGCCATCGATGACGTCTTGCACATCGGGCAGGCGCAAGTGCTCGGCCGGGGTCACGTAGCAGAGCATGTCGCTTCCAGCCGCAGCAGCGAGCGCTCCCCCGATCGCGCCAGTGATGTGGTCGTAGCCTGGCGCGACGTCGATAGTGAGGGGGCCAAGCACGTAGAACGGTGCCCCGTCACAGATTCGTTTCTCGAGCGCCACATTGGCCGCAATCTGATCGATCGGCATGTGACCCGGTCCCTCCACCATCACCTGGCAGCCGCGCGCCTTGGCCTTTTGCACCAGCTCGCCAAGGACCAGCAACTCGGCCACCTGTCCTCGATCGGTTGCATCGCCGGTGGCGCCAGGTCGCAGCCCGTCGCCGAGAGAGAGGGTCACGTCGTATTCTCGGCAAATGTCGCACAGTCGGTCGAACTGCTCGTAGAGAGGATTCTCTTTGCCGGTGATGTCCATCCACATCGCCAGGAGAGCACCGCCCCGCGACACAATGCCGGTGATTCGTTCGTGGGCCCGCAGCTTTTCTACCGACGCTCTGGTCACCCCGCAGTGGACCGTTACGAAATCGACTCCCTGCTCAGCCTGTCGCTGAATGGCAGCAAAGAGCGCATCGGCGTTCATTTCGGCGATGGGCGTCTCCGATGCCACCTGGTAGAGCGGAACAGTCCCGAGCATGACCGGGCAGCGCTCGATGAGCGTGCTGCGAATCTTGTCGAGATCGGAGCCAGTGGAGAGATCCATGCAAGCGTCGGCTCCGTGGCGCACCGCTGCTTCGAGCTTCTTCACCTCCTCGTCCAAGAACTGGTGCAATCCCGAGGCTCCGATATTGGCATTGACCTTGGTTCGCAATCCTTTGCCAACGCCAACGGCTCGAAAGGAATGATTGCGATTTTTTGGAATGACAATCGAACCCCGGGCAACCCCCTGCCGAACAACCTCTGGCTCGAGGCCTTCGTCTTCGGCGACCTGAGCCATCTCGGCGGTACTCAGTCCTTCCCGGGCGTAAGTGAGCTGCGTGGCCATGGTGTTTCTCCTCGAGTTGTCGTCGTCGGTGCCGTCGTCCCCGGCTACCACTCCGTAGGCTGTTCAGGGTGACCCTTCCGTCGTCCTTCTGCTGTCGGCGGACAAACGTTTCCGTACCAGAGCACCGGCATGTTCTCGCACTGATGATTCTCGACTGGGGAGCGGCAACTACTGAACTCCGGGGTAATCTATTAGGCCAGTTGTAGCCCGTCAATAAGCTCTGCCAGCACGCCCGGATCTTTCTCGATTGCCCTTCGCTCCTCGAGTGGACGCACGACCCCGAGCCTTCCCAGCGCCCAGGCAGCATGGGATCTGACCAAAGGGTGTCTATCGTCGAGAGCGAGGCATAGCGCGTCCGCTGCTGCGCGGTCGTCGCCGTTGCCCAGGGCAACACAGACATTGCGGAGGAATTGCTCGCGCCGGAGTCGACGGAGAGCGGTTCCTCGGACAAGACGGCCGTAGGCCGCGGAGCCGCGTGCCAGGAGCGGGACGACCTCCGCGGCGAGCGCGGCCGCATTGTACGGCTTCGAACGGATAGGCGATCCTTCTGGACTTGGATATGGACTTGGACTTGGATTCGTACCTGGATTCGGGTACGGGTACGGGTACGGGCGCGGGCACGGGTATGGGTACGGGTATGGGCCGGGGTTCGGATTCGCCGGCACTGTGGCGGCGCCAGCGGCAGCGCTCGTCCGGCATTCGGCAGCGTTCGATGGCGGCGTGAGCAGCCGCGCTGGTGCCTGGTTGTGAGGGCAGCATTGCTGGCAGGCATCGCAGCCGAAGATGGCGCTCCCCATCTTGGGTCTGAGGTCCGACGGAATGGCACCTTTGTGCTCTATTGTCAGGTACGAGATGCAGCGGCGAGCATCGACCTGGTAGGGCGCGCCGAGAGCACCGGTCGGGCAGGAGCGCATGCAAATGTCGCAGCTCTCGTCGCAACTCGACGGCCCACAGCTCTGTCCAAGGACCTGCCTTTGCTGCCAGTTGCCGGCATTCCCAGCGGTATTGCTGCTTGCGGCCATGCCCTCGGTCGGTCGGGCTTCGACGTCGAGAAGAAGCTCGCCGAGCACGACCTGCGAGCCCCATCCGGGAACCACCAGCAGGGTGTTCTTGGCGACAAAGCCGAGCCCAGCGCGCTGGGCCAGCTCCTTCTCCAGCAGCGGTTCGGCATCCACGCACACCCGGTTGGCAATCGGCCGTCCGAGAGCTCTCGCAATCGCGGCAGCGAGCTCTCGCAGCAGGTCAGCGACGGTCAGGTGATAGTCGGGTCCGCGTGCAAAGAGGGCACAGGCACCGGCCAGATCACCGGCCAGATCACCGGCCAGGCCGCCCCAATACCTGGCGGGTGGCGAGCACGGCAACGCGACCGAGACCACAGTGCGGGCTCCGGGAAGAAGAATGCCGCGGTGTCTCCTCGCGTCGATGGCCGCCGGCCTGGCCAAATAGCCCATCTCCGCTGCACATCCGAGCGAAAGCCAGCGTTCGTAGCGATCGCCGCCGGTCGTGGTGGTCGGACCAGGGACAGTCGTGCCTACTCTGGCAAAGCCGAGCCGAAGACCGGTCTCGACAATGAAGGTGGTGAGAGCGTCCGGCGTCATCCCGATTCGCCAGCTCGGGAATGTTGCTGCTTAGAAGCGCAGCTCGGCGGTTGCCAGGAAAGAATAGACAGTCCCTTCGTCGGCAACGTAGCGATTGCCGGGCTGGTCGACGATCCCCTGATAGAACGGATTTATTTCCTCTTTTAGCTTGATGAGCCCGTCTCCGTCGATGTCACGGCCGGCGCGATCCCAGTTGATGCGATGGGCGGTATCGCGCGCCACGTCGAAGTATGCCGCCACTCGGAGCCACTTGGCTGCCGAGGCCCGCAGCCCAAGGCGACCGCCGAAGGTGAGATAGCTCTCGATCATGGTTACTCCCGGATGCTGCAAGGGGCTTTCATCAGCGACGGTCGGGTCGGGATCGATGGCCAGTGATCCCCACGTTTCGGACTCGGCCTCTGGCTCGCGGCTGCCAGCGTAGGAGAACAGCTCCCATAGCTCGGAGTAGTTGCGACCCTCGAAGTGCGCCTCGAGGCGCCCGCGCAGCTCAATCGACACTCGTTGATCGAGTCTCTTGTCTTCGAAGGGAATCGCCTCTACTCCAAAGGTCGTGCCGGCATGTTGCTGCGGCCAGATGCTGTCTTGGCCATAGCCCAGATCCCAGAACTGTGAGCTCGTCGGATCCTTGGCGTCCGTGTCGCGAATGCCAATTGGCGCTTGCCACCAAAAGACGACAAACGGCTCGAGCCAAGTGAAGCGACGGGACAAGCCAGTGTATACGAGCAGCTCGTGGAATCCTCGCGAGACTCCATCCGCGGGTTCCTCTTCCTTTTCCTCGCCTTCCTTGGGGGGGGCGGTCCGGAGGAAGCGCATGATTCTTCCCATCGAGACTCGGAGCTCGGCTCCCACCACCCAGGTCGGGACGACCTCGTCCTTGTGCTGGTTGAGGGGTTCCCAGGCAAGACCGATATGGACTTGGTCAATGCCACTTCGTTCGAGACCCCTGAACACCGTTTGCGATGCGTCGGGAAACCCGTTGCCGGGATTCTGGGCGTCGAAGCCGTGAACGAAGCCGTCCTTGGGATTCGGGGCTGGCCTTCTCGTCAGAAACTTGCTCGCATCCCCAAAGGTCGAGGAGTTGCCGGCGTTGACGCAGGTGGCATGGTCGCCGGAATACACGCACGGCTCGGCGCGCTGATCGAACGAAAGGGTACGGTTGTCCGACACAGTATAGGGCAGTGCTATCGAGAGTTGGAGATCCTCGAAAAGCCCGAGGGCGAGACGGGGGATCAGCACGTGCCGGCGCTGGTGGTAGATCAAGTCCTTTGCCAATGGGATAGCCGCATCGGCGTTCTCCATCAGCAGTGGGTACTCGCGAATGATGGCAGTGCGCCGACTCTCGTAGGAGTAGTCGAGGCGCAGGAAGAGATCGAACGGATCGTCCCGTTCGAACGCGCTGGCCAGCTCCATTTCGTCGGTGGCCAGGGAAAGCGATTCCGGCGGCAGCACCATGCTTCCCAGCAAGACCGCGAGACCGAGCGCCGCGCGTATCGCCGCCGAACGCGAGCTCGTCTCGAAGCTGCCTCGCCAGGACACGATGGCTTTGTCGTCTGTTTTGTCGTCTGTTTTGTCGTCTGTCCGGTCTGGCACGAGCTCGCAGGTTTCCCGGTGGCGATCGAGCTTGCGCGGGCTAGAGCGTGAGGCAGCCGGTTTATGCCGATTGCCTGGAACGCTCGAGGGCAGAGCCTTCACGTCGGGCAAAGAGGAACGACGATAGCGACAATAATGGTATGGGATAGTACGCAGCGGGCGCACGCTGGCACAGTACCAAGCGTTGCCTGGATTCTGCAAGTGTGGCGGTTGGTTGGTTGGTTGTTTGGTTCCTGGGATTCGGAGTCCAGTAGCGCCACCGCCCCCATAGGCCGGACAGTTCATGAGGAAACTGCTGGTGCATTTTCAGGGAAGGATTCCAGCCGACAGCATCTCGTCAGGTCTAGAAATTCCGTCCGCCCAAATCGCTTGAAAATCTAGTATGTTGCGTGGCATCGAGTGCCGGTATTCTCGTCGAATCCGGCGTGGCCAGCGGATGTTCATAGATATCAGCAGGTTAGTCATCCATGGCCGCAAAAAAGGAGTGACGCGATGAGAGCGGTAGAAGCACTGGCCCTAGTTGGT
>JAZDLZ010000651.1:0-3456 GCA_043801535.1 Pseudomonadota bacterium | reverse complement strand
CACGGAAAAGACAGTGCTACAAGCCTCCGGCTCTCTCGGCGTCGGCGCATTTGGCTCTCGGCCGGCGATGACCGTGGAGGTCGGCGCGGATGTCTCGCGCGGCGAAATCGCCGTCGGTCTTGGAGGGCGGCTGCGCCTGCTCGCAGGATCGGGTCTGCGCGAGGAGGATTGGGACGAGCCGTCGGAAGGTGCAAGCCTCATTCGCTATGCGACCATCAGACACCGAGCCAACACAAAGGCCGAGCTCTCCTATTCGCTTGCGCTCGGACCTCAGGCAGAGGCATGGCTTGGCCACGGCAGTCTGGTAGCGGGCTACACGGCTGGGCTCGACGCCGATCACGGAAGGAGTGGGTTGAGCTGCCGCCTTGCCAGCGAGAAGCTTCAGCTCGAGGCACTGGCCGACGATCTGGTCGGCCCACGCATCATGGCAGCGCGCGCCGCCTGGAACGTTGCCGGCCGGCTATGGCTCGGTGGTACCCTTGCCCTCGACCGATCCGCGCCCGATGGCACTGGAGCTAGCCAGGCAGTGCCAGCCGCAGCGATCGACGCCGAGCTCTCGAGTGGCTCGAGCCTCGGCGTTGTCACTAACGGATGGACAGGTTCTCTGATTGCCGATCTGGTGGTCGTGGGCCATCGCGGCGCCGGACTGCATCTCGGCGGACGAGCCCGGCATGCCAGGAAGGGCTCCATCGTTCTCGAGGGCCGCGGCGAGCTTCGTCTCGGCACCGACGAGTACTTGCCAGGATGGTTCTCTCCGCTCTACGAGCTCAGCCGAGCTCACTTTGGCCTGGAACGGGCCGTGCCAGGCGAGACGCAGCTCCGCGTTACTGGCGAGGGCAAGCTAGGCGGGCTGGGCACACGTTTCGAGGTCAAGGCTGGCTGGCAGGATCTTGGCGAGATTGCGATGGCCTACGAAGCTCGGGCGGGCACACGCGACCTCCTGGTCGCCAAGCTCGCCTTCGATGGCAGGCGTGCCGCCCAAATCGGTTTCTGGCTTGCTGCCGAGCTGGCCGATTCCGGCATCGACGGCGGCGGCGGCGGCAGCGACGAATACTCCAGCTACGACGGCGGACCGCGCCTCGCCGGGGCGGCTGTCTTCGAAGGCCGCATCCGTTTGCCCGGAGCCGTGTTCCTGTCGTTGGACATCGCTCGGCTATACCAGGAAGACGAACGACACTTCCTGATCCCCATCTGGATAGCCAGTATTGCAACCGGTCTGGCGCTGGGCGATTAGGAGCCGTCGCAGAATAACTTGAATAAAGTATCGGCGATGAGGCGCCCGGATAGCCGTGAACGGTTACGCGGGGAGTAGTACTATGCCTGGCATCCTCCAGGGAGAGCCGCCATGATGACGACCAACGACCGTGCTGCCCGAATCCTTCCGCTTGTCCACGAGCTAAAGGACATTGCCGGGGTCATGAACATCCTCTCTTGGGATCAGGAGACGTACATGCCTGCCAAGGCAGCGTCGGTGCGGGCGCAGCAGCTCGCGACTCTGCAAGGCATCTATCACGAGCGACTCACGGCGCCCCCGCTCGGCGAGGCAATTGCCACGCTCGAGGCCGACCCCGATGCGACCGAGACCGAACGAGCGATGGTTCGGAGTCTCCGGCTGGAGCGAGATCGGGCGGTCAAGGTTCCCGCCCGTCTGGTGCGAGCAATCGCCGAGACCCAAGTCATTGCGCTCGAGGCGTGGCGGGAGGCACGCCGGATGCGCGACTTCGTCGTGTTCAGGCCGCACCTTGAGAAGCTGCTTTCGTTGAAACGAGAACAAGCTGACGCAATCGGGTACGAAGGCGAGAGATACAATGCCCTGCTCGAGGCGTACGAGCCAGGGCTACGTGTTGCGTGCCTCGGCGAGCTCTTCGCTGCGCTGCGCCCGCGGCTAGTATCTCTGGTGCAGGCCATCGGCGGAAGCGGCCGGCAACTCAGGAACCCCTTGGCGAATCGTCGGTTCGATCCTGACAAGCAGTGGGAGCTCACGCTACGTGTCCTCGCAGACATGGGATTCGACTTCGGGGCTGGACGTCAAGATCGTTCGACCCATCCGTTCACCGGCGGCGCCAATCATCCCCATGACGTGAGAATCACCACCAGGATCGATCCCGGCAGCTTGGTGTCGGGTCTCATGAGCTCGGTGCACGAGGCAGGGCACGCGCTCTACGAGCAGGGGCTCCCTCTTGCTCACGCCCGTACCTACCTGGCGCAGGCTCCTTCGTGCAGCGTGCACGAGTCACAGAGTCGCTTCTGGGAGAACATGATCGGTCGTAGCCTTCCCTTCTGGAGCCACTATCTCCCGGAGCTGCGACGCCTGTTCGGTGCCGAATTGCAGTCTGTCTCCGTCGAGGATCTCTACGCCGCCGTCAACACGGTCAGGCCGAGTCTGATCCGGGTGGAGGCCGACGAGGTCACCTACAACCTGCACGTGATGGTTCGTTTCGAGCTGGAGCTGGCGCTTCTCCGAGACGACCTCAGGCCAGCCGATCTACCGGACTCGTGGCGAAAGCTCATGGACGAATACCTGGGAGTGGTGCCAACGAGCGATCTGGACGGTGTTCTCCAGGACATCCACTGGGCCTGCGGAGACATCGGCTATTTCCCGAGCTACACCCTTGGCAACATCATCTCCGCGATGCTGCTCGAGAAGATGCTCGGCGACATCCCAGCGCTCTGGGAGTTGGTGGGCAGAGGCGAGTTGCGGCCAATAGTGGAGTGGCAAAGAGCGAACATCCACGTCCACGGTTTTCGCTACCGCGCCGAGGAGTTGGTCGAGAGGGCAACGGGCAGGCGGATCTGCGAATCCCCGTTCATCGACTACCTGGACAAGAAATACCGGCCCCTGTACGGAATATGATGCAATGACATTGGCTCTTGCCTGGCGAGGCTGGGCGGAGCAGCATGTGACCGGTTTTTCTTGCTAACCACAATGGGAGGAGAGCCGTGATTGAAGCCTACCTGAAACACGTAGAGGAGCGGAGCGCGCAAGGCATCCCTCCAAGACCTTTGGACGCCGAACAAACCAAGGATCTCTGTCGACTGCTCGAGCAGCCGCCAGCCGGCAAGGGTGATTTCCTCCTCGATCTGTTCAAAAACCGGATTGCCCCGGGAGTCGATCCCGCTGCCGAGGTCAAGGCCGGCTTTCTGGCGCGTATCCTCACGGGGAGCGCAACTTCGCCCCTGATTTCCGAGCGATTGGCAATCGAGATCCTCGGCACCATGCTTGGCGGCTACAACGTCGCTCCGCTCTGTGCCGCCCTCACGAACCCCAGGCTCGCCGAGCTTGCCGGGCAGGCGCTGTGCGGACTCCTCCAAGTGTACGACGCCTTCGACGAGGTGTTCGCGCTTTCCAAGGAGAACGCGATCGCCAGGCAAGTAGTCCTCTCGTGGGCGAACGCCGACTGGTTCACCCGCCGGCCAGCCCTTCCCGAAACGATCTCGGTCAAGGTCTTCAAGGTC
>JAZDLZ010000636.1:0-7036 GCA_043801535.1 Pseudomonadota bacterium | reverse complement strand
TGCAAGGGTGGCACCACCACTGCGACGATCGATAGCAGTGATGTCGACAGCGCCAAGACTGGCGATGCCAAGACTGGCGACGCTCATTGGGTAGACGGAAGGCCAATTGACGCTCCGGTCGTCGACGCAAAGTCTCTCGATGCTGCACCGCCCGACGCGCCCGCGATCGACGCCGATTTCTGCGCGACCGGCGGCGGCGGCGTCGACGCCGCACCGCTTCAGCTCCCCAAGAGCTGCTGGGTGGACTTCATCAACTCCCATTGCAGTCCGTCTGGTCGCTGTCAATTCGAGAATCTGACGGAAACAGAGTGGGTGTACGACGGAGCGCGGTTCTGCTTTTGTAGCGGTCATAAGGTTTCGTGGATGGTGGAGATCCCCAGTATTGACGATCCGACGGAGCCGTATTGGCTGGGAGAGTACGCGTTCTACGACAACGAGGAATTCTGTCTGTGGGCGGTCTGGGACTACTCGGATGATGAATCTGGGGTCATTGATATTCTGTACTGCCCGCCGGAGGCTGCAGCGTCCGGTAACTGCGTCCGAGAGATCCCTCACATCGAGGTCGACGTCGCCGCATCGCACGAGCTATTGGTGACATGCCCTGACAATCCCGACGGCTCTCCTGGTCCTCAAGAAACGTGGTCTGGCGAAGAGGCAGAGAAGCTACTCGAGTATTCTCAGCCCTGGCGAAGATGCATCGAGGGTCTTTGCCCGAGATGATTGCCGTGAATACCGGCTGCCCCGCATCGTTGGATCGGAGCCAGAACACGCCGTAGCCGCCAGACAATTCAGCCAGCACCGAAGAGCACCGACGCATTCGCAAGCGCGCGGTCGATTGGCCACGATGGCTCGCGCATGCTACGCGGAAGTCGTCGCCCAGGTAGGCTCCCGTTGTCATCTCGCGCGATTCGCAGTTCTCGACGGTGCGTCTGTCGTATGGGATGCTGTCGCAGGAGCGAGTAGCACCTCTGACACTGGATGACTTGTAGTCTGTCGTAGTGATCGACGGAATCGCCGGCAATTTCGTGATCTTATCATGGCAGCATTTAATTCTTGACAAGCGCTCGAATAGTTCGTAGAAACGCCGAATCTGGGCCAATACTGGCGGTTGAGAGGACTAGCCTAGGGGAGTGGGACTAACAGCAATAGCCATCGACTAGAAAGACAGCTTACTCGGGGGTCGCAGCCGCGCCGACGGTGAATGGTTTGCGATCGCGAAGGGTGCGCGGGCCGGGATGGCCTGCGTCGCCAATGGGCTATCCATATGCCGGGAGAATGGGAGTTGAAAAATGAGCAAGTCTAGGTTCGTTGTCGCCAGGGTTTTCGTGGGTGTTTCTCTTGCCGCGCTCGTCGGATGCGGCATCGAGGATTGGCTGGCCGGGGGGGGCCGAGGAGAGGCTGGAAGGTGACTGTGACCGCGCCAGCCTGGAGACTCTCCACGACCTTCTTGTAGATCCCCAGTCGTGCGAAACCAGCGCCCCCTGTCCCAACGGTAGCTACTGCGATCCCGACAAGAAAGTATGCACCTGGAGATGCTACGCAGACAGTGACTGCGGCCCGCTCGCAACCTGCAACTGCTATGGCCTGTGCGAAGACGGAGACACCGTATCTCCCCCGGATGGCACGGATCCGTCCTGTCCGCGCGAGACAGCGTTGCTCGATGCTGTCAAGAGCGAGAAACAGGAGTGTACCTGGCTCGACGACTGTCCGTTTGGTTCCCGCTGCGATTCGGCCACGAGATACTGCACCTGGGATTGCCGCGAGTCCGCCGGGTGCGCGGAAGTCGGCGAAGGCCTGGTCTGCGACTGCGCTGGGCGCTGCGTAGATCCGAGCAAGAGCGCCGAAGCCGATCCCGCCATTCCGTCTACCGGCGATGTCGCTCTGCCGAGAATCGAGCTTTCGCCGAGCGAAGTCTTGGTATTGAAGAAGGACGACCAGCCGTGGTGGTCTTCGAAGCGTCGCATCGACATTTTCCTTCGGACGTGGAGCAAGGAGGCAATCAAGAAGGCCAAGGTTGGCGCCCGTGCCGACGAAGTTGGCATTTCGCAACCTGTCGTTGACGCGGTGGTACCCGACGCCGGAATCGCCGACGTCCCGGATGCAGAGGTGGCAATCGTGCATCGACACACCGTGGAGGTGTGCTGCGGCAGCGCCATCGACTGCGCGGACGACGGGGGAAACTGGTCGACAGATTGCTACATCGTCTTCGGCGACGAAAAGCAGAGCACGCGAGGCTTCAGGGCTGTTGGGAGCTTCTGGATGAGGCCGTTGCCAGATAGCGGATCGATTGGCAACTGGTCAGCATCGGTCACCACCGACGGGGTCGCAGCCACGATGCCATTGCAGGTCAAGGGAGTGGTGGTTGAACAGCCTGCTCGAGAAATCGAGCCCGATGGGGAATACGAGGGCTATGTGGTCCTCGGAAAGCGTACGACAACCGATGCCGGCGACGTCATTCTGCCCGAGGACGAGCTGCTGCGAGCACCAGTGCGGGCATGGGCGTTGGGAGGGTCACTGGACCTCTACAGTGACGCGGGCCTGCTCGGTGCTTCCGGGAAAGTCCGTCTTGTCGGTGATGCTGAGCAGCCGCCAACGGAATGGCTACCGCAGAGCCCCGAGTCAACGAGCACTCTGGTCGCTCAGCCTGTCTGGTACTACCCGGACGCGGTCGGGCTAGGGACTCGCAAAGGGCAATTCGACTATTTGGTTGCCGACGGGACCATGCTCCAGTGGCAGTACGATCTCCGGCGGATTGGTGACCTCGAGACGTGCAGTGTTGCCGCCGATTGCACTGCCAGCGGATATGATGCCTGTGACGAGGGCAAGTGCGTTTTGGGTGGCGCGTGGGTCGCGGGGACCGGGACGGCTGAGTGGCTGCTCGACGGGCGGTTCTTTGAATGGGTAGTCCGATATCGAAACCATGCCAGATGGACGCCGGAGAGCTTCGTCTCTTCCTCGGAGCTGAAATCCGAGGAATGGAAGTCCTCCATGGCAGCCTGGCTCACTCTCTACATGAAGGGTGACGTCTACGACCGGAAGACAGGGTATGCCAGGGTGGCGGATCCTACTCTGCCGAGTGTCGTTGCCAGAGACGTCCTGTACAACCAAGCAGGTCAGGGCTACGCGCTCTGTGCGCGTGACTTCGGATCGTATTTGGTCTCGCTGAAAGCAGGAAAGGTCTTCAGTGCCGTGCAGCAGTTCGTGGATGCCACGATAACCGTTGATACCGCTCCGGCAACCGTGGCATTCAAACCCGCCGTTGGCAAACACCCGTGCGAGCTGTTGTACCCCAAGGTGATAACGACTACTTCTGAAGTGGACCTCGGAATCGAAGTGGGCCTCGGAATCGAGGCCAGAGACTATGTCCCGTGCATTCATCCAACCCCATCGCCGAACCTGCCCGCTGAGTCCCTGGTCGCTTATACGGACGACAAGTTGTTGAGTCAACTCGAGGGTACTGTCACGTCCGCCTCTTGTGACGCAGTACGCAAGAATCATCAGAAAGCTTCGGGCGAGAGCGAGGACCTGCCTACCTTCCTTGCCAACCGCTGCAAGGCGACAGCGTACTACCTGTATCTTTATGCACCTCCGATCTGGTCAACCGCGATCGACGTCCATCCGATCTATCTGTGTCCTTTTTCGCCGTCACTCCTGGGCAAATTCGACGCGCCAAAGCTCGTCCAAGGACTCCTGTCCTACGATCCGGCGGTCGCTGGCGACCTCGCTCTCCAGACGAGCGAGCTGGGTACCTCTGTGCTCCACTTTTCCGGCGACCTGGCAACGAAGGATGGCCGTGCGCCACGAGGCGTGAGCCTGGCTACCTACGAAGACCGCGTGGCACTCAGCGGCACACAAGCTCTTGGCAGCAGCGAGCTCCTGGCGAAGTGCCTCGAGGAGCTCAATATGCCGCCACCTGGCAAACTGCCAAGAATACGCAGTGAGGCAGAAGGACGTGCCTACTACGCTTCCTTTTTTGGCGGTACCTGTTTCAGTCCCGGGGTTTTCGATCCGGCCTTCTCCTACCTCCAATCATTGGTTCGGATCAGTAGTGGTACTGATGAATGGGCGGGACGGCTGCTGCACCGGCTCCTCCAGCAGTGGGCCATGGTTCATTCCTTCGTGGCGAGAGAGGGCGCGGCCGGCGAACGGTTGAGATCTGTGCTGGCGTCGGCGTCTGCCATGACAATCGACGAACAGGATGCTCTGCGGCGCACGCCGGAGCCGGACGACGTCCTGAACACCCTCGAAAAGGGCTTGAACCTGGTTTTGGCATACCGATCGATACTCGTCATGCTGCCAGCCGAAGTGCTCGCCAACCCGGACTATCGGTCTGGTGTTACCGCCAGACCCGACGACGAGCAGCCGGTTGGGCTGCCGGTCGCTCTGCTCGAGACCGTCTCGGCGCATTTGACGCTGCTGGAGCAGTACCTGCAAAGGACGCTCAGAGAAACCTACGCCTCGTGCACGCAGGGCACGACGTCGGCCAGGCGCGAAGAAGCGCTCGGCAGGCTCGGTCGCACGCTGCGGTACGTCGCGATGGCGTCGGCTCTGGCGAGCACGCTCCACGATCGGGCGATCACCGCGACGTCGTGGGAGTGGCGCTGGCAGATCGCCAAGACAGAGGTGAAGTCGCGGTTCGATGCTGCCGTGACCGCGGGCAGAAAGCTCGCGCGGTGCGTCAATCCGCTCGGGCTTTCGAATCGTCAGACTCCCCTGTTCTTCAGCGATCCCACTGGCGATTCGGGGCGGTTCTTCGCGGCGTCGGACTATCTCCTTTCTGGCTGGGCCAAGCCTGCCGTCGAGCACGCGGTCAGCTCTCTCGAGCTCGCCAGGCGGGCCTGGCTGGAGCAGCGGTCGAGCAGGATCCAGGCAGAGCTCACCGATTTCGATGCCGAGCGACGGGTGGAGCAGCTTGGCGCGCAGTATGGTCGCCTGGTCGTCGATGCTTGTGGGCTGACCGAGGTCGAGGCCAAGGATGTGCTTGGCTTGTTTGTTGGGGACGATTCCGGAAAGCTCGACGAGGAAACTTGCTTCATGACCTTGGATGTGCCGTCCTGTCGCGAGCAAGCCGCGCCGCTCGAGGAGCCAATCCTCTCCGACGAAGAGCTGAAGGAGACGCTCGAGTACCAGCAGTGCGTGGCGGTCGACTGTGGCTTCGAGCACTGCACCGACTACTTCGACTCCGCCAAGTGCGACGCCCTCGCAAACGTGAACGACGGAGTGCCGCCGAGCGAGGCTTTTGCGATTGACTATGGACTGCTGGCTGCGCGGCAGATTTGCGAGGCCAGCAAGGCTTCCTGCGCCGACATAGGGAGCGGCGAACGAGCGCTGTCTACCGAGGACGTTTCCGTCGGTGGCCACATGAAAGCCGAGTGCTACCGAGGACAACTCGGCGAGGCGCTGCTTGCCATCTTCTCGGCCGGCGCAGCAGTGAGAACTGCGAGCTCGGCCATGGGTGACGCTCAAGAGATGTACGATCTCCAGTTCACACACTGCGTGGCAAAAAAAGAAGCTGCCAAGTATCGGGTGAACATCGAGAACGCGCATCAAGAGCACCTAAAGAAGCTGAGCGCAAAGCGAAGCTGGGTATTGGCGGCTCTGGATGTCTTTAGCGTTGGCGAGCAGATTGCGGTTGCAGTGGCGACTGGTGGCGCGAGTCTGGGGTCGGGACAACGGCACACTGAAACGATCGAGGGTGATAGCGATTGGGTGAAGGCTGCGAACATTGCGAAGGGTTTGTTCTTGGGTCCGCTAGACTCGCTAGGGATGTACGCGACTCACTTGTCCAAAAAGATGGAGGACGCTCAGAAGGCGCACGAGATCGAGGTCCTGCAATGGCAGTTGGCGGAGGCAGTAAAGGACTGCTTCTTCGAGGCAGAAAAGCTGAGGGTCGGCATCGACACGGCCGACCTGAGGATTCAGGAGGCGCTGCTGAGTGCCGAGAGCGCGCGGATCCGGTTCCTCAATCTCCAGCGAATGGTTCGGAATGCTGTCGCGGAGGGCAGCGCGGCGGCGGCTCGCGAGCAGGGGCGCAAGATCACGAGCATTGCCCACCACTATTGGCTCGACGACAAGATCAATCGGTTCGAGAAGGATTTCGCCTGGGCGCAGCGGTTGGTCTACCTGGCCGTGCAGGCGGTGGAATACGAATTCCAGCAGTCGCTGCCGCTCCGCCAGGACATCATTGCCGCCACCAATCCCGACCAACTCGTGGACGTGGTGCGGCTCCTCGAGCAGGAGCAGCTCACTCGCACGATCAACGGTCGCAGGCCCGAGGAGATGAGCCTGGTTCTGAGCTTGCGAGACGACATTCTCATGCTGGCAAGCAAGGAGAATGCGGAGAAGGGCAGGCGGGATTGGACACCCGAGGTGCGGTTCCAGCACCGGATGTGGGATCCGGCCTACGCGGCGTACGACAACAGCGGCACCTACCTTGGCCAGGGCATTCCGTTCGTTCTTTCGCCAACGGGTGCGCTGAAGCGGCGCTGTGCCGAGCGGTTGTGGCGAGTGGCAGCGACGCTGCAGGGCGACATGCTCGGGGTCAATGCTCCCACTGTTCCGGTCTTTCTGATGAAGCGGAACAGCTTCGCCAGCCAGTGGTGCGACGGCCGGGGCGAAGGCATGCAGAGTGGGGCAATGCAGCCGACCTCCCAGCTTTTCCAGACGGAGGATCGAGGCGGTGTCGCGGCCCAGAGTGTTTCCTACGTGTCGGCAGTGTTGCAGCCTTGGCTGAATGTGCCGCGGAGCGAGCTCTACCGCGAGGCATACCAAGAGGGCGCGTCGGAAGAGCTGGCCGGTCGCGGACTCTACGGTGACTACTTGCTCGTGTTCCCCATCGACGGATTGCTCGAGACTGGGTTCCCGTTGGAGCAGCTCGAGGACGTGCTCCTGCGAGTCGACTTCCTGTCGGTCGACGATATCCAGATCAACATGTAAGCTCGGCCAGCACGGCGTGTGAGGGCGGAAGAGCCCTCGTGTGCGGTGTGACATAGTCAGGGGTAGTGCAATGAAGGGCAAGCAGCAATCCAAAGGGCGT
>JAZDLZ010000617.1:0-2112 GCA_043801535.1 Pseudomonadota bacterium | reverse complement strand
CGGCGGGGCTCGATGATCTAAGGGCGGCTGCGAGCCCTCGCCGCCCCCCCGTCGGGGAGACCCCGACGGGGCCCCCCCATCGAGGGGAGACGCCGGCGGGGCTCGTCCAGCGAGAGTATTCCGACGGGGCTGCGACATCCGTCCTGGCCGATTCGAGACTCTCGTCGAGCGGCTCGGGGAAGCAGGAGCGTCGACTGCTGCCTGGCTTCGATCCTGGACAGGTGCGACAGCTCGCGATCCGATCTGTCGATCGCGTTGGGCTCCTCGAAATCGAAATCGAAATCGAAATCGAGATCGAGATTGACGAGCACGGTCAGAAGACTGTCAGGAGGCCAGTCATGGCGCCGGCCGATGGCAGTGCCGTTGGCCGGCTCCTCGGCGCGCTCCAGTACCTGTCCTTCCGGCGACGTGTGACAACGCCTCGGGACAGGGAGCTCGAAGAATGGGGACTGCGCGAACCATCTCTGACTGTCACGCTCACTTTCGCCGATGGAAGGTCTGCGGAGATCCAGGCGGGCAAATATGTCGACGCTCTCGCTGCTGCCTGGGTGTCGTCAAGCAGCCTTGCTGGCGAGGCGTTGCTCGTCGACAGCTACCAGATCCGAGATCTCGCGTCCATCGTGCCCGAGCTTCGCCGTCGCGAGCCGTTCGACGGCGCCACCATTGCCGAGTCCGAGCACGTGTCGATAGAGGAAGCAATTCGACTGGGAGAGCGGACGGCGCGCTGGCGGCTGGAGCTCGATGGTCGTCCTCTCGGTATCACGATCGACGGACGTCGAGCGCGCGCAGACCGAAGGCGAATCCAAGCCCTGTTCGACGCCCTGGCTGCCTTGCGAGTGAGCTCATTCTGCGACGACGTCGCGGGTACGTTCTCGGATTCGCTGCCCAAGACTGGGGAGCTACGGATTGCCGGGGAGTGTCCCGGTCGACCTGGGGAGCGGCTGACGCTCTCGCCGATAGGTGCCGGTTGCGTTCCACGCGAGCAGATCGCACGAGTGCTTGCTCTGCAGTCCGAGCCGCTCTCGTGGGTCGATCCTTTCCTCGTTCCTGCTCCAAGCTCGATTGAGACCGTCGCCGTTCTCGACGAATCGGGACGATTGCTGCTCGAGCGAACGTCCAGCGGATGGAGCTGGCGCTGGAGAACCAGCGCCGGCGATCACGACAGCACTGGTCTCGTCGACGATAGTGCGGTTGCGGAGTGGCTCGAAAAGCTCGCGACCTGGCGAGCGTCGAAGGTGTCTCCCTCCTCTTTCAAGAGGGGCACTGGCATCACGGCGAGCAAAGGAGCAAACCAGCTTCGAGTCGTGACCGAGGGAGGCGAGGAGATTCTGTTGGTCGTCGAGCAAGTCGACCGGCGGAGTGTTGCGATCAGGCGCGCTGGCGAACCGGTGTTGCTCTGGTTTCCATCCGCGGTCTTGGACCAGGTCTTCCGAGCCGACCCCTTGCCCTTTCTCGACAGGCAGATCTTGCGGTTTGATCCGTATCTACTTTTTCGAGTGGAGATCGCTGCGGGCTCTGGACGCCGTCGAGTTTTCGAGCGAGGGACCACCAGTGACGACTGGAGCATGGTTGGCGGTAGCGGGGAGATCGCGCCGGCCGACGGCGGTGCAGTAGTCAGGCTCCGCGATGCCGCCGCCAATCTCCGGGCCGAGCGGATTGCCGCCTTGCAGGCGAGCCAGCGTCACGGCTTCTCACCGGTACACGTGGCCATCCATTTCGAGCTGACTCCGCCTCCCGTTGCCTTGGCAGGCAGTCCGGCGCAGCGACTGGGCCTCGAGCTGGGTGCCAGAATACCAGGCGGCGGCTGTTTCGCGCGGCGCAAGGATTCCTCGGGACCCGTGTTCGTCCTCGACGAGAATTCCTGCCAGCGTTTGCTGGTCGTGTTTTCGCAATAGCTCAGCTCGGAACACCGAATGCTGCTCCCGCGTGCTCCACGGAGGCTGGTGGTCCACATCCCCAGTCCCGCGGTGTCTCGCGTGTACCTTTTCCGGGTGTGTCCCGGAGAGTCGACGGCGATTGCTCGATCGACGGTGGCCAACCGATTGATTTGATCCGGGATTCCGGCCGCCTATTCAGGTGCGAGCCGTACCGGGGGGGCTGTTCCAGTTCCTG
>JAZDLZ010000609.1:0-8133 GCA_043801535.1 Pseudomonadota bacterium | reverse complement strand
CCGCCGCTGTCGCCGCGGAGCGGGCGAGTCTCGGTCGTCTCGACGTCCACCAGGTACACCACGCCATCGTGACAGGCGACCGCCACCGAACGTCCGTCCGGCGCATACGCCACGTCGTAGGCGATACTGCCAATGTCGATCGTCCACTCCAGCGGATCGCGATTGAGCTTCCAGTAGAGCGCTCGACCAAGAAGGGAGTCCTGCGTTTCCAGAGAGCTGCGCAGTCTGGCGCGCGCTTCCACCAGGTGCCCGCGGCCGAACGCTGCGTTGGCGCCTTCTCGCTGAGCTTCGGCCTCTCCCTGCTGGGCGCGACTCCATCCTTCCTGGGCTGCATGGCGCTGCCTGCGCATCTGCTGGGCCACGACCAGCGACGCTACCGTCACCGCCGCCAGCAGCACGACTCCGCTCACGGCCAACGCTCGCTTGCGCCAGATCCGTCGTTGCTCCTTCCGCAGCCCAACATTGATGAACTCAGCGATCCGCTCCGGCACCGGCGAGGTCAACCGCGTCAGCTTGCGCCGCGCGTCGGCAAGAGCGTCACCCTGCCAGACTTCTTCGATCCGACGACCGCGCTGGTGCCACAGCTCTGCTGCCTGGCCAATCTCGGCCAGGACTGCCAGCTCTTCGTGGCTTTCATCGATCCAGCGTGCCAGTCGTCCCCAAGTACGGAGCAACGATTCGTGCACCAGCTCCAGCA
This sequence comes from Pseudomonadota bacterium, assembly GCA_043801535.1. Taxonomy (GTDB): domain Bacteria; phylum Myxococcota_A; class Polyangia; order Haliangiales; family SHYZ01; genus JAZDLZ01. The sequence continues at coordinate 7,436 of JAZDLZ010000609.1, read as the reverse complement.
CTGCGTCGCGCCCCAAACCGCCAGCGCTGTCACCGCTCTCGGCACCACTGTTGCTGCTACCGCCGCTGCTGCTGCTGCTGCTGCTGCTACCATGTTTTCCCTTGCCCTGCTGGCGCCGGCCGTCGGCTGCTCGACGCACGGTCAGCAGGCGTGCCCTGGTCAGTTTTGTCAGCACTTCCTCGACTTCTGGACCAAGGCCTGCCACTGCCACTGCCACTGGCACTACCCGCCGGGTTCCCGCCGACGTTACCAGGCGAAGCAAGAGCTGGCGCGCCAGCTCGACCTGGACAGTGGTCATACCAGCGAGAATGCCGTCAGCGTGCTCGGCCAGAGAGCCGGCCACGCCGCCGATTGCCTCGTAGGTTGCCCGGCACAAGAGCCGGCGACTGCGGTCACGTCGCTCCCACAGCATCTGGCCGGCGAACTGGAGCAATGGCAAGCACGCAGGCTCGCCTTCCACCGACGCCACCATCTCGGGCGGCAGCGCCGGATCGTCGTAGGAATAGGAAACCGCAGACAATGGACGAGTCAACACTTCTGCCAGCGCCTCTTTGCCGGGACGCCGCAGCACAAAGACCCGGGCGAGCGCCGCTGCCACCTCGGAGCCGCCCCCCAGATGACCGAGAAAGTCGTCGCGAATGGTGAACACCGCCCGCACCGGGCTCGACGGATGATCGGCAACCCCGCAGACAGCGCGGAGGAACGACTCCTGCACGTCCCTGTCCGCAACCATCGTGAACGTCTCCTCGAACTGGTCCACGAACAGCAGCACCTTGCTGCGTTCCCGCACTGCCATTTCGTGCAACAGCACGCCCAGTGTTGCTGGCGTGCGGCGGAGCTGAGCAGCAAGGGACTCGGCATCCTCGGAGCCGATTAGCGACGCCCACACTGCAACCTTGGTGCTGACCGTGCTGTGCATCTGATCGGTCGGCCGGAGGTCCGCAGTGCGGAGAACGCTGTCCGAGTCTCCTGTTATTCGCCAGCTACTCTGACCCATCGCCAGCCGGGCAGCCAACGCGCCGAACGGATCTGCCCCGGGCCGAATCGGTAGCACCAGCCAGGCACCCTGCTCGCGCAACCGCGGCAGCACTCCGGCCTGGACAAAGGAGCTCTTTCCTGCACCCGACGGTCCCACCACTGGCAACACCGCTTGCTCGCGCAGACTCTCCAGGAACACCGCGATCTCGTGATCCCGGCCAAAGAACAGATCAGCGTGATGCTCGGAAAACGGGAACAGCCCGCGGAATGGACTCTCCTCGGAACTGACCTGCCGCCGGCCACCGGCCAAGAACTGCTCGAGCGTCTCGACTATCTGGATGGCCGGAGGCCGCTTGGCAGCCGCCTTCTCGAGACAGCAAGCAACAAGATTGACCAGCTCGATCGGCACATCCTGGCTCGACGAAAGCAGCGGCACCGGATCGGCGCTCGTCACCGCCGATCCCAGAAACATCTTCTGTCCCTGGTACGGCCGCTCGCCAGTCAATAACTCGTGCAGAATCGTTCCGAGCGCCCAGATATCCGTTGCCTCGCTGCACACCTCGCCGCGCCATTGCTCGGGCGCCATGTACGCTGGCGTCCCCTGCACCGTCCCGGCCTCCGACACCTGGTAGTACGCATTCTCGCTCTCGACGGCATCGCTCCCGACGGCGGTCTGGTCTATCGCGGTGACGCCGATCGCTGCCCCCTTCTCGCTGACCGCCCCTCCCCCTTCAGTCACGGCATCCTCGTCGCCCCGTCTCGTCGTCGCCTCCGCGGTCACGATCGTCTTGACGTTCGCACACCCCGGCTCGGGCTCCGCTACCGACGCCGTTGCCGATACCGTTGCCGATACCGGCTCGGACGCAGACGCGGACGGAGACGTCGACGCGGCCACCGGCGGAGACGGGGATGCCGGCGCGGGCTCGGATCCAGCTTCGGGCGCGGGCTGAGCTGCCGGCGCGGGATCTGGCGCGGGCTCGCTCGCAGCTGCCACGACCATGGCTAGTCCGAGATCGACGAGTCGGAGGCGGCCGTCCTTGGCGAGAATCACGTTCTCCGGCTTGAGATCGCGGTGCAGCACTCGGTGCCGGTGCGCCTCGGCAAGTGCCTGGGCCATGGCCAGCACGATACGCAGCGACTCGCGTACGCCTGGCCGCTCCTCTTCCATCCGCTGGCGAAGGTTCTGTCCCTCCAGATACTCCAACGCCAGGTACGGTCGCCCCTCGTGCTTGCCAACCGCGAATATCGTCACGATATGCGGATGGGACATGCTCGCGGTGAGCTGCGCCTCGCGCATGAAACGCGCCACCGCCGCCTCGGAATCCAGGTAACGAGGATGAATGACTTTCAGCGCCACTCGACGGTTGAGCAGAGAATCCCGCGCCAGATACACCTCCCCCATCCCACCCCGACCCACCAACCGCACCACCCGAAAATGATCCACCATTGTCTCTGGCTGCAGAAACAGCGCCTCCCGCGTCCCGTCACTACCATTGCCATTAATAGGAGGCATTTCCATTCCTATTCACAATCTCCTGCGCTGGAGGCGGTCATGTTCGCTGGTGCGCCATTCTCCCAGACCACGGGACTCGAATGCTATACCCCATCGCTGCAAAACCCCATGGCAGCGGCAACTGCCCCAAGCCTACTATGAAGACGCCTGCCGTGCGAGCGATTGCTGTTCGGGCGCATGGCATCGGAGTGACCAATATTGGAGTATGCACTTGACGGCCACGCCGACTCATACGATTATGGACGCCCACGAGGGGGTGAAATGATGCACCTGATGTATCGCAAGAAGATAATACCGGTGATTGTGTCGCTTATGTTTGGGAGTACAGCAGCCTTAGCCTTACCCACGCCTAAGGACTTGTCGATTCGCGGTGCCAAATCAACGAAGGCTCGACGAGAACCCATGCCGAAGCAGCGTATCGCCCAGGCAGTCGCCCAAGCTTCGATGGAAGAAGCCGAGGTACCGCAGTCGGAGTATTCAGCGACCGAGTCTCCGGCACCCGCTCCGGAGCTCACTGCCGAACAGCAGGCAGAGCTCGAGAAGCTGGCCGGCGAAGGTGAGGTCATCGAGATCCGGGAGGTCACTGGATCGCTGGTCGAGCGGCGCGAGCTGACAACTCCGGCGCCAGTAATAGTATTAGAGAGGACTGCGCTAAGAGATTCTGGCCTAGTAAACATTGGCGATATCCTGCAAAACCTGCCGGAGCAGGCAGGCGGCATCAATACTCAAGTCAACAACGGTGGCGACGGTTCGACCCGTGTCGACATCCGCGGACTTGGAGCTACTCGCACCCTGGTACTCCTCAACGGTCGCCGCGTCGTTGCCGGCGGAATCGGCGCCGACAACTCGGTCGACGTCAGCGCCATCCCGCTGGCGATGATCGAGCGGGTCGAAATCTTGAAGGACGGTGCCTCGGCCATCTACGGCTCCGATGCCGTCTCTGGCGTCGTCAACTTCATTACTCGCAACGATTTCCAGGGACAGGAAGCGACGGTCTACACCGGTGCATCCTCACGCGGTGATGGCTTGGTCTACGACCTCAGCTTTGTCACCGGCGCAAAGGGTCCGAAATCCAACGTCGTGTTCTCGGCTGGCTACTCCGAGCAACGGTCGATCATGTCTGGCGACCGCGACTGGGCTGCCGTCGACAACGACTACGACTGGATTCACGACCTGCAGACCGACAGCGGTTCGACGTCGACACCAGGGGGCTTCCTGGTGATTACCAACCCCAATGGCAATGATGCGTGGGCCAACGAGGTCTTGGCAAAGTGTCCGAGTGGCGCGTGTACGCGCGAGCCGCTGACACGCAATCCGGAAACCGGTGCAGTAACACTGGGCGAGTGGCGCGACTTCCGATTCGCCCCGCCAGACGAGAACACACCGAACGACTTCTACAACTACCAGCCAGAGAACTATCTGCTCACGCCCGGCACGCGCTACAACGTCTTCTCTACTGGCAACTATTCCTTCCACCCGATGGTGCGTGGTTTCTTCGAGGGAATGTACATGCACCGCGCCTCGGAGCAAAAGCTTGCCCCCGAGCCCCTCATGGGAGACGTCTACAAGCTCGCGATTTCCAAAGACAGCGTCTACAACCCGTACGGGGTCGATATCAACTTCTATCGGCGGCGGCTCACGGAAGTCGGCCACCGGATCTTCTCCGAGACAGTCGACACCTTCCGGATGGTTGCCGGACTCGAAGGCCGCCTTGGCGAATCAGGCACCCTCAAGAACTGGAAATGGGACGTGTCAGCGAACTATGGTCGTACCCAAGGCGAGCGCATGAACGACGGCAACCTGATCCGGTCGCGCGTTGCCCTGGCAATCGGACCGAGCTTCGAGGACTCCAACGGCGTTGTCCACTGCGGCACAGTCGACGCGCCCGGCCCGGCCAACTGCGTTCCGCTGGACTTGTTGGGAGGAGTCGGAACCATAACCCCCGAGATGGCCGAGTACCTTCTCTTCAGAGGGGTGGCCGGCGGTTTCAACCAGCAACAAACCTATCTGGCCACTGCCCGCGGACCACTGTTCAACACTCCATGGGGTGGCTTCGCGATGATGGCTGTCGGCGGTGACTACCGCGACGAATCTGGCGCCTACAACCCAGACCCGCTCACCTCGACCGGCGACACCACCAGCAATGCAGTGGAGCCCACCAGCGGCGACTACCACGTATCCGAGGGGTTCGGCGAGCTGTCGTTGGTTCCGATTGTTGGACGGGGCGCTGCACAATGGGTCGAGCTCAACGCGGCAGCACGAACGTTCAAATACAGTACCTTTGGCTCGGGCACCACCTTCAAGGTCGGTGGGCTCTTCCGCACCCACGGCGGAATTGCAGTGCGCGGCACCTACTCGACCGCGTTCCGCGCCCCATCCATCCCCGAGCTGTATTCGGGCAATGCCGATTCCTTCCCAATGGGGACTGATCCTTGCGACGAAACCAATGGGCCGATTGCCGACCCGAATGTTCTGGAGCAATGCCGAGCAGAGGGAGTACCGGTAGGCTTCAAGAATCCGGTTTTGCAGATTCCGACCGTCGTTGGCGGCAATCCAGAGCTTCAGAAAGAAACCGCCAAAGTCCTCACCGCCGGCATCGTGTTCGAGCCGCCGACTGCGAAGGGCTTGTCTTTGACGGTGGACTACTTCGCCATTGACGTCGATGATGCCATTGACCAACTGGGCTCACCAATCATCCTGTCGAATTGCTACGGTCCGGATCACACCGATTGCGACAAGATTCACCGGATGGAGGGAACCAACATCATCGATTACGTCGACGACAAGCTCACCAACGTCAGTGCCTATGCCACTGGCGGCATTGACCTTGCCGTCAGATACAATCGGAACGTAAAGGACATTGGCGCGCTCCGCTTCGCCTTCGAAGGAACCTACCTCCTGAAGTCCGAGAAGACCGACTCCGGCGGACAAGTCTGGGACGCCATCGGCAACCACGACCTCGGAGTAACGCCAAAATTCAAGGGGAACACTACCCTGGCATGGGGCCGCGGACCAGTAGATGTTGGCGCTACCATGCGCTACATCGGCGGCATCAAGGAGTGCAAGGCCGAAGACTGCAACCACTTCAAGGCCTCACGCTACGTCGATTCGAGCGTCACCGCCGACGTGTTCGCCAGCTTCAAGATTGGCTCACGCGCCGGCCAGACCATGCTCAACCTGGGCGTGAACAATGTCCTCGACCAGGATCCGCCGGTCATCTACCAGGCAATCCAGGCCGACTCCGACGCCTCGGCCTATGACTACATCGGCCGCTTTTTCTATCTACGGTTGAGCCAGCTTTTCTAGGAGGGAGGTTGACTATGACACGAAACGGACGTTTTTCTTGGCTTGCGCTTGTCCTACTTGGTGGCCTTCTGTTCGGCTGCCAGCAGGACAAGGAGAGTCTTGTTCTGTGCATGGACGATGAGATAGCGAAGCTCGAAAAGATCGATGCCGGCACGGACGACACAGAAAAGGCGACCAAAGAGGAGCTAGAAAAGGATGCTCTGATCACCTGCCTTACCAAGGTGCTTGCTCTCGGCATGAACTACAAGACTCCGGAGTGTCTCACTGCCTGTGACGATTACGTGAGCAAGCATGGCGGCTATTCTGCCTCACGCGGCGACGCGTGCGCGAAAGTCTGCGAAGCACCGCCACCGCCACCGCCGCCGCCCATCGATGCTACACCGATTGACGCCGCGCCGGTCGATGCTCCGCCTGCGACGATCGACGCCACTCCGATCGACGCCATGCCGATCGACGCAGCCGATTAGCGCTGACGACACCTAGCTCTGCGGTTGTCAGCTCGCGGTCTCTCCTCGCCCTTTCGCTTCCTTTCCACCAGCCGCCGTCCTGATTCTTTGACGCCGACAACGTCGTCGCGTGGATTGACCGATCAGCACCAGCAACGCTGCAACGACGCCTATGCCGAGAAGGGTTGGCTGCCCGGTGCCGGTCGCCATCCGGCAGCCGCAGCCTCCAGTTTCGTCGCCAGTGTCGTCAATACCAATGCCGCCATCGCCTCCCGCCTGCCCTTGCCCCGCATCCGGCTCGACCGCAACACCCTTGCATCGGCCGTCCGTGCAAACGTCGTCCCAAGTAGCCGGGTTCTTGTCGTTACAGTCCGATCCATCTGGCAGTGGCGAGTGTAGGCACTGGCGGGTGTCTGGATTGCAGCCGTCGGCGGTGCAGGGATCGTCGTCCGCGCAGTTGACTGGTGTTCCGCCGACACACTCTCCAAGTGAGCACTGGCCGCCGCATATGGTGGCGGTCGAGCAGGCACTGCCGCTCACTGGGTCGTTAGAGCAGCCTGTCCCGCCCTCCTCGCAAGGGTTATCGGAGGTGCAGGGATTGTCGTCGTAGCAATTGCGGCGAACACGGCCGGGTCTGCACCAGCCGGCGACGCAGGTATCCTCAATGGAACAGTAGAAGAGCTCGTCACATGACGAGCCGTCGGCCATTGGGGAACATGTGCCTGCGCCATCGCAGACCCTGCACTCGTAGCAGCTCGTGCCTGCTGGCACGTCAGCGAAGGTAGTGCATGTTGCCAGATCGTTCTCTGTCTTGCATAGGCCGAAGGAAGCGCAGCGATTGGTGGTGATGTCAGAGTAGTCTCGGCAGGGACTGTCGAGATAGCTACAGTCGATGACGCCGCATTCAGGATCGTCGGCAGGGGCAAGGGAGCAAACGCCGGCACCGTCGCAGGTCTTGCATGTTCCGCAGAAAGCGCCTCTCGTTGCATCGGTGAACGTCGTACAGGTGCTCGGGTCGTTCTCTGTCTTGCAAGCGCCGAAGGAAGCGCAGCGGCTGGTGGTGATGTCAGACAGGCACCTCGGCTGCCGCCGATCAAACGATCAGTCGAGATTGACCATTCGGCCCCGATGGGTCGACAACCTCGAATCGTAGTCGCCGTCCGTCCAATTTTATGCCCCGACGCGTCGCTTCC
>JAZDLZ010000603.1:0-4835 GCA_043801535.1 Pseudomonadota bacterium | reverse complement strand
TCGCTCCTCAATGCCCGCTGGAGCGTCTCCGAGCCACGGTACGACATCGCTCCGTCAGCCGCCGTGGTTACGTGGACCAGCTCCTTGAGCAGACCCTTTCCGTCGTCGACGTGCGCCGCAATGCAAAGCCCTCCTCGCTCCTGAGCGATGTGAAGAGCCTGCTCGAATGTGCATTTTCCGAGAGCCTCAGGTCTACCGAGGTGCTCGTCGGACATGCGGCACTCTCCCAAGAGCGTGGTGATCGCATCACCATTCCGCCCTGGCGGGAAAATGATCAACAGATGTAGTCCCCCATCTACTGTCAGCTCGACGCCGGGAAACACCACCAACTGGCGACCCTGGTCGGAAGACGCAGTCTTCACTTGCTCGACAAACGTGCCGGTGTTGTGATCCGTGATGGCGACGGCGTCGAGCTCGGCCGCGCGCGCTGCGGCTACCCAGTCCGCTGCGGTGACAGTATCCCGGTTGACGAAGTCGTAAGAGGCGGGAGTGTGCATGTGGAAGTCGCACTTCCACCACCGAGCACCGGGCCACGACCACTGGTCGCTCATCCCTCCACCCCCAATCGCATGGTGGCGACGTCGAAGTACATAAGCAGCTTCTCGTCCTCCTGGATGACCTGGTCGGGCAGCTTGGCCGCGACGTCGACGACGGTCTGGTAGTCCTGGTTGTCGTAGCAATGCTTGAAACCGGCGCGGACCGCCTCGGTGCGGAACTGTTTGATCTTGCGGCTCGCCGACGACCGATAGTCCTCGAACTCCTTGAGCAGCGTTCGTTGCCGGAGCTTCTCGAGATCGCCTTCTTTGTTCGGGTCAGGGACGTACCAGCGGTCTTCAGCCTTTGCCTTGAGGGTTGGATCGTCCTTATCGAGGTTGCGCAGGTCCTTGAAGTTGGTGCTCAGGTAGCTGTGAATCTGGCTTGGAACTGCTCCCTTGCCGTCGTACCTAAGGAAGTTCTCTTCAAGCAGTGCGCGGAGCTCGATCCCCTTCTCGTGTGGTGCCCATGACTGAACCTCGCGCATGTACGCCGGCTGCAATTCATGAAATGGCTGTGGTTTCTTCGTGAGCTGAAACCGCAACCACTGAATAGCGCTCGCTTCGTCGTTTACGAATAGTGCCAGCTGCTTGACGGATGACGCTCTCGCACGCTTCCGGTCATACTCGGCAACTTGGTCCGGAAGGAAATACATGGCATCCCTGAGCGGAAACCGCTGCAGCAATCCTGCGTAGAACTCCGGCGCTGACATTGGCACTGACACGCCACGTTGCACATGGAACGCGACCATCCGGTCGAACAGCATGTAATCCAGTCGCTCAGCGATCACCTCAACATCTCCAGCGGTCTCCGCGAACACGGGCAGGTGTCCGAGATGCATCCGGACAAATGCCCATGCCAGATCAGGGCGCCCAACAGCTACTTGGAATTGCTGCTCCAGTTCTTCGGTTGGTTTGTACGCGGAGATCATCAGGTCCCGCTTCACGAGCCCCTGCTTGGCCTGCTTGTACGTGTCACTTTCCTTGTTGAGGACCCGTACATCCGCGACCACAAGACCCGCAGCGGTCATTGCTTCCTGAATCGCCATCCACACTGCGTTAGCCGAGTTGTGAAATTCGACTGTAATCCACCGCCCGGGCTTCAAGACCCGTCGCATCTCGACGAACGCGAGGCGCATGAGGGCCGAGTATTCCACAACGCCTCGTTTGCGCGTCACGTCCATGACCGCCTCGGGGTCACGGTTTGTGAACACCCGTAGCCAGGCCTCCCATATCTGGTTCAGTTCAGAGTACTGGAGGTTGCGACCGAATGGTGGATCGACGAAGACGTAATCGATGGAGTCACTGGGCAGAATGCCAATTGAGGTCGCGCTTTGAGTCGTAATCGCGGTGGCGCGGCAAGCGGTTCTGCCAAGAAGCCGGAACGCCTGGGTTAGTCGGGTGAGTTTGTGTGTATATGCATATACAGGCGAGGTCTCTGCAACGGTCGACGGGACATACAACGTGCCGGAGAAATAGCGATTGACCTGTGAATGGTGTGTTGGTGCAAAGCGGTTGAGAACCGTCATTCCAAGAGCGTTCGAGCTGACGAAGAACCGCAATGCATTGCGCAAATGGGGCACCGGATGTTCTTCTGCGCGTCTCCACATCTGTGCATAGGTCGCAAGCTGGCGGGGGAGATAGAAATGATGAACGTGTCTAATGCCGTAGGATGCGAGGCAATCCTTGACGCGAAAACGCTCTCCATCAACAACTGGGTCGATTGGAAACCAAAGGCGAGCTGAACCTGGTGGCCGCAACAGATGATCTCGCTGCTCCTGTGTCAGTTCAACGCGAATACGTTCTTTCTGGCGTCGAACCTCGGCTGCAATCGGGACACGGTTAATCCGCTGCGCAGGTGCCAGCAGGTCGCTATCGAAGGACGTGCGCAGGGTTCGGATGAGTCTGGACGCCGTGCTCTCCTTGGTGGGTGCCTTGCCCACAAGACCGCCGCACGAAGGGCAAGGGAAGTCCTTCGCTGAGCCGATGCTGTCCGTCGCGTCGAGCACACGTTCAGACACCACATCCGCCTGGCAGTGAGGACATGAGAAGCATTCAACCCAAACCACGAAGTCAATAGGAAGACGGCGACCAGCGACGTCGAGAGTCCAGAGTTCGTCGAGTTCTGTCGCGGTGGCTGCGACGAGGTCCTCCCCCGCTTCTTGAAACCTCACTGCGTCGGGCGGATTGACGTAAGTTGCCGCGATGAATGTCGCTGCTGGCGCGATGTCACACAAGATCGAACGGCGCGGCCCTGCAACACCGTTGAACTCGCTTGCCAGACTGGCGTCGGCGCACAGGGCCGCCGCGACGCCGGTCATGCCTGTGCCACAGAAGGCATCAAGGACAAGATCCCCCGGCTCGGTGAAATGCATGATGAGCCGAGCGATAGCTCGTGGGGGCACCTTGGTGTGGTAGGTATGCGCGGTGTAGATGTTGTCGGTTCGTCGTTCACTCAGATCTTCCGCAAAAGGCTCGCGGTGGTACTGCTCAGCTGGATCGTAGGACTTGCCGTGCACACGCACGAAGTCGGCGAGGAACGGGTTTGGGCACGGGGTGTAGTACGGCGGATCCGACAACCGCAGGATGTCCTCGTCGCTCCCCTTGGGGAACCCGGGCGTCTTGCGGAACTCGGGGTCCTTGAGCTTCTCGGCGAGCAGCTTCAGGTAGTGCTCGCGGCGCGCGTCGTCGCTCGGGAAGGTCTGCCCGAGGCACTCGACCGGCCCGGACTTCTTGTTGTCGCCGAGTCCGAGGCTCTGCTGGCTATTCTTAGTCATGCCATCAACCTACCGAGAGTTGAGAAGAAGCGATCCGCCCAAGGGCTGGCGCCTCGAATCAAGGCGGGGTCGAGGGTCGCGAGCAGCTTGAAGGAGTGCTCGCCCTTCCCGTAGGCACCCTTCGTCTTCGTGTTCCTCGTCGCCTGAGTAAGCCTTGCGTAGAGACCGGTCTTCCCCACGGCCTCTGCAGCGGCTGTGGCGGCCGGCAATGCGCTCTCCTGGAATCCCTGACCGAAGAACGCCCGCATCGCCGGACGGTCGACGAGAAACCAAGACTCCATGCACTGGACCATCAGATGGAGGTGCTCGTCAGTAGCGCCGCCAGGTTTGTCCCAGCCGTCGCCCGGTCGAAACTTCACGTGGTCCCAAGGCGACGTCGCTGTGACCGGTGCTTCGGCGTCGACGAGGAGCACGGACAAAGCCGCTTGGTCGCCCATGGCCGTACAGAAATCGTCGTAGGCGGTGCCGCGACCCCCACAAGCGACGATTCGTGGCATGCGGCCGCTCAGGCCGGCTCGCTCAAGCAACTTCCGGAAGCCCTCGCGACAGGCAGAGCGCAGCGCCTTGCTGTCGCCGCCGCCCTCGACATACAGGTAGGCCGCTACCATCGCGTGCCTCCGATGTCACCTCTCGTCCAGAGCGTTCCGAGCGTGTACTTCTTGAGCCACTCCTGCAGCTTCTCGCTCTCCAGACGGTGGAACCCTGTCGAGCCTTCATGCTTCTCGGTCACGACCACAACGTCCGGGTCTTCGGTGAGACCGTCTACCAACGTATCCGAGTGAGTGGTAACGATGACCTGCGTCCGCTCCGACGCGTCGCGAAGGAGCTTTGCCAGACTCGGGAGGACATCTGGGTGCAGGCCCAGCTCGGGCTCCTCGATGCAAACCACAGCAGGCGGAGTGGGATGACAAAGGATGCACAGCAAGCTGAGAAAACGCAGCGTTCCATCGGAGAGCCTGGTGGCCGGTATCGTGCGACGGCCTTCCTGCAGGAACAGTTGGACCGTGCCTCCCTCGACGGCCACGTCGAAGTCACGGATGCCGTCGTAGATCTGTCGCAACGCCTCGAGCAGCTTGTCTTTGGTTTCGCTGGTTTTCCGTAGCTTGTTGAGGACCAGCGCCAGGTTGCTCGCGTCTTCCATCAGGAAGTCATTGGGGAGGTCAGCCTTCTGTGGGAGACGCGGAGGCGTATAACGCCCGAAGGACCACTCGCGGTATACCCGGATGCCTTCGTATGATTCCGCCAGAAACGTGATCTCCGGATACTGGATGGGGTCTCGTCGCTGGGCCAGAATGGACTTCTGATTGTCGATATCTTCTTCGCGCAGGTACCGTGGTCCGGTCGTTGCCACGTTGAGCATGTAGCGAGCGCCCTCCCTACCGAAGTAGAAGTAGGATTTGTCGTGTCCGGGCAGAGGCCGCACGTTCTCGATTCGTTCGTCGGTCACCTGGAAGCGTTGAGCAACTTCTGCGAAGGAGAGCGAGTGCCGGAGAGGCATCGTTACGGACGGGACATCGAGAGTGGC
>JAZDLZ010000573.1:0-4085 GCA_043801535.1 Pseudomonadota bacterium | reverse complement strand
TGGCGGTCAGCAGCGCCACGGTGACCCACCTCGAGGTGGCGCCGTACGATGCCGTCATCGCCGACGGGCATCGTCTCCAGTTCCGCGCCTTTGCCCACTTCACCGACGGCTCGCACCGCGACGTCACTGGCGAGGCCGAGTGGTCGTCGAGCAATAGCGAGATCGCGGTGGTCTACAACGTCGAGGACTACTATGGCATCGCCGAAGGCGTGGACGTCGGCCAGGTTTCCGTGAGCGCGCTCTACACCGACGCCAACGGCAATAGCGAGAGCGGGAGCGCGCCCCTGGAGGTGAAGAACGCGGTGTTGAGCTCGATCGAGGTGGCGCCGTACGACTTCACCATCCCGGACGGACACCGCGTCAAGCTCACCGCGATCGGCTACTTCTCCAACGGCACGGTGGCCGATCTCACCGAGCAGGTCGGCTGGGGCTCCTCGGACGGCGAGGTGGTGGTGGTCAGCAACGTGGCGGGCCAGCGTGGCCTCGCCGAAGCCGTCGATCTGGGCACCGGCATTGTCATCTCCGCCACCTTCGTCCGCCGGTCCGACGGCGTGGCCATCGCCGGTAGCGCGACCATCAGCGTGACCGAGGCGACGCTCGACCTCCTCGAGGTGGCGCCGCGCGACGCCAAGGTGGCCGACGGCCATCGCCTCCAGTTCCGCGCGTTCGCGCACTTCAGCAACCACACTGTCCAGGACGTTACCCCGTTCGTGACCTGGTCGTCCTCGGATACTGCGAAGGCGACCATCAGCAACGTGGAAGGCGAGCACGGACAGGCCACCGGCGTCGCCACGGGCACCGACGTCGTCATCACCGCTGCGCTCGGAGACGCGACCGGCACCGCCACCCTCGACGTGACCGCAGCCACTCTCGAGAGCATCTTCGTGGAGCCCTTCGAGCCCGAGATCGCCGCCGGCACCGGGCTCCAGTTCCACGCCGTTGGCGAGTACTCGGACGGCATGTTGCTGGATCTCACCGCCATGGTGAGCTGGCTCGCCCTCGACGGCGAGGGCAACCCGGTGACCACGGTCACCATCGGCAACACCGAGGTCGACAAGGGCTGGGCGCGCGGGCACGCCGCCGGAACCGCCTACGTCTACGCCTTCGTCGACGACGAGCATTTCGGCCTGACGACCATCACCGTGGGGGTGCCGGCCATCGACTTCCTCGAGGTGGCACCCAACAACGTCCACGTTGGAGGCGGCTCGAAGGTTCCGTTCAACGCCTTCCTGCACTTCACCGACGGCAGCTTCCACGACGTGACGCCGGACGTGGCCTGGGCCTCGTCCAACGCCAGCGTGGCGGTGGCCAGCAATGCCGAAGGACAGAAAGGCGTGGTCTCGACCTTCGCCGTCGGCTCCGCAACCGAGGTAACCATCGCGGCCATCTTCGTAGACCAGGACGGCACTGCCCACAGCAGCAGCGAGATCCTGACCGTGACTCCTGCGACTATCGAGTTTCTCGAGGTGGTGCCGGCGCAGCTGCGCATCGCGCTCGGTACCGGCGTGTTCCTGCACGCGCACCTGCACTTCAGCGACGGCTTCGTGCAGGAGGTCACGCCATTCGTTCGCTGGTACGTCGACGCCACCGACACTCTTCTGTGCTGGGTCAGCAACGACCCCGGCGAGACGGGTCGGGTAGGCACCCACGATGACGGCTCCTGCACGGTCAAGGCAGACTACGTCGATCCGGCCGGCCAGCTCACCACTGGCAGCACCGAGGTGATCATCGTCGAAGAAACCATCGCCAGCGTCGGCGTGGCCTTCGTCGACACCACCATTGCTGGCAACACGGTCGCGGTGGACACCTCGACCCCGCTGCGGGCGACCGCCACCTTCAGTACCTTCAGTCAGGACGTGACGCCATGGGCGCTGTGGGCATCGAGCGCGCCGGGCGTGGCAATGGTGAGCAATCACCTGGGCGACAAGGGTATGCTCTCGGCCCTCGGCGCTGGCAGCGCCAACGTCACCGCCACCTTCGGCGGCGTCGCCAACAGCACCTTCACCGTCACTGCCAGCAGCGCGACCATGGAAGCAGGCGGTATCGTGGTGAGCGCGCTCGAGACCACCGTGCCGATCTACTACTGGCAACACTTGCGGGCGATCGGTACCTTTGCCGACGGCACGGTCATGGACGTCACTCCGATGTGCGACTGGACCGTGCAGGAAGGAGACCGCGGCGTGGTCGAGGTCAGCAACTGGCCGGAGCACAAGGGTTGGGCTCTCGCGCAGAGCGACGGCGACGCCGTGGTCTACTGCCACTTCGGCGGGCAGAGCGGCAGCGTCACCCTCGTCGTGGATCAGGATCTGCTGCTCGCGACCAACGGCATCTCCATCACCCCCAGCAGCGCGACCATCGACGCCGGCGACACCCTCGCGCTCGCCGCCTCGGGCGAGTTCAGCGACGGCGCTGCCACCTACGACGTCGATCTGACCAAGCAGGTAGAGTGGTACTCGAGCTCGCCGGCCGTCTGCCTGGCGAGCAACCATCCCGGCGAGCACGGCCTGGTCACTGGCCTCGGCGCCGGCGCCTGCACCATCGTCGCCTACGATCCCCAGAGTACCCAGAGCGCCACGGTCACCGTGACAGTGCAGTAGAGCCCTAAAACGGCGATATACCGCCAACGGTCATGATGTGAGGTTTTACGAACGCCTGGTGGCGTGTAACTACCGCTATTTCGCTCCCGCTATGGCAGAACACGCCCGCGCTCTCGTGGAACCCGTGGAAGGGGAGGACGTGATGGAGCGCCTCGCGGGTGTTCTCAGGAAGGCAGCGCCGGTAGGAAACCCCGCCGCCATCGCGGCGGATTTGAGGGAAGCGCTACTGTAGCGCGGTGATCGACTCTTGCTCTTCTCCGAGGGTGCCAGCTCGGGTTCACGCTGGACTGGGGACGGAGTCGGCCAGCTCTTCAATCAACCTACAGCCGGCAATGGCTCCAAGATACGATCGATCGCCGCGATGACCTGTTCGGGCATTTCCTCAATGAGCAGGTGTCCTGCTCCTTCCACAACCGTGAACCTCGCAGAGGATAGTCTTCTCACACCCGCCTCGAGTCGGACAGGCGGCAAGAAGCAGTCCTGAACGCCAGACACGACCTCGATAGGTATATGGATGCGCGCCAGCACAGCATCGGACACCGTAGCCGGTGCAAAGGAAGTCCGTACGTGACGAGCAACAAGCTCCATCCACTCGACGAGAGCGCTCGTCGGTTCGAATCCTGATGCCTCCATCATGGCCAACAATCTTCGGGCAGAGCGCTGCCCAGGGTGAAACAGCCACAAGATCGCTGGGACGATAGTGCTCCATCGAACTGATAGCTTCACCAACCCAGCGGGATCGACGAGCACCAACCCAGCCAACGGCATGCCCCCCTCTCGTTCTGCGGCAGCAGCTCCTGCCAACGCAATCGCCCCGCCCAACGAATGACCGACAATGACTGCCTCGCCAGCGTTCGTGGCACGAAGTACCTCGGTGAGCCATTGGCCATATGCCAATGCCCCGCCTCGCGGCCGGTGCTCAGCGGAGAGTCCTGGTTGCCCCGGCAGATCCGGTGTCAGCACTCGGAAGCGTTCTGTCAGCATGCCTGCGAACCTGAGCGACGTTGCCGCGCATAGATTCGTACCCGGAAGGAGCACGACTGGTCGGCCCGCTCCAGCCTCGAGCACGTGCGTCTCTCCAAGCCGCGTATCAATGCGCTTGCGCTGGTGATTGACAGGCCACTTGTCGAGACGCTCATTGCACCAGCAGGAGAGCACGCGGTGGCTATCAGTACGTCTGTAGATGCTCATGTCGGCCGGTTCGAGATCAGGCCGAGAATGAAGAGCTCTCGGCTGGAGACACCGCTTTTTCCTGCCATTGAGCCATCCTCTCCGCTCATCCGGATATTGCCAAGCAAGCCAGAGGTGATGTCCTCAGCGCCGAGCACCGAGGAGAGCGAACGTTCAAGCTCGTGAGTGCGCTCGTGAATCTTCTCGAAGAGCTTTCTTCCCTTCGGTGAAAGGCTGACGTAGCTGCGCCGCCCATCTCTGCGGTCTGCGTGGCGGCGGATGAGTCCTTCGCCTTCCAAGTCCTGTACCTGCCGCGTA
>JAZDLZ010000543.1:0-2906 GCA_043801535.1 Pseudomonadota bacterium | reverse complement strand
CTTGCAGGGCTCACTGGCGTTTCTTCGCGGCCTGCGAAACAGCGAGGTGCTCGTGGTACCGGCGACGGACCGGCGACTGTGGCCTCGAGATGGATACCGATACCACTGATTCTCGGCGCTGCTCTCTCCTGCCAGGGTGAGGGCGGAATTCCTGGACCAATCGCGCTCGGAGCGGGAAACAGCGACCCGCATCGCGGTGGCATCCTCGTCTTTGCGATCAACGACGACGTTCGCACCCTCGATCCCGCCGTGGCCTATGACGAATTCACCCTCTACGCCGAGCACCTGATCTACGACACGCTCGTCGGATACGCACCGGCCACGAGCCCCAACCCGACTGCGCTGGTGCCCCAGCTTGCCAAGAGCTGGGCTGTCTCGACGGACGGGCTCCGGTATTCCTTTTCTCTGCGCGGCGATGCGGTGTTCTGGGACGGGCAACCGGTTCTCGCCGGCGATTTCGTGTATGCGCTCGAGCGGATCTTGACGCCGGAAACTGCCTCGCCGGGAGCGCAGTTCTATGCCGGTATCCGCGGAGCTCGAGCTCGACTGGAGGGCAAGGCTCGCCAGGTGACCGGGCTGCGGGCGCTCGATCCGCGTACCTTGGAGATCGAGCTCGAAGAGCCGGACGCTGCCTTCCCTCTGCTTCTGGCAATGAAGTTCGCCACTCCGCTAAAACAGAGCCACGTCGAGAAGGTCGGCGATCGGCTACGTGATACGCCGCTCGGTACCGGCCCATTCGTTCTCGAGGAGTGGGATCAGGGCAGCAAGCTCGTGTTCCGCCGCAACCCGACCTACCATGACAGCAGCATTCCCTTGCTCGACGGAATCATCATGCAGGTCATGGTGCCGAGAGACGTGGCCGCCCTGAAGTTTCTCCGGGGCGAGCTCGACCTCGTCGAGCGAATCCTTTCCGATGACTACGCTCGCTTTGCCGCCAGCCCCGAGTGGGCTGCCCTTGTCATTCGTACCCCGGGAATGAACACGTTCGCCGAGTCGATGAACGTCACCCGGCCACCGTTCTCCAGTCGCCTGGTGCGTCAGGCGTTCAACTATGCTCTGAACAAGGAAGACACGATTCGCATCAACGGCGGGCGGGCCGTCCCTTCGAGTGGCATCCTTCCGCCGTCGATGCCTGGCCACGACAGGAATCGCCTCCCCTACCCTCACGATCCTGCCAAGGCGCGGAGCTTGCTCACCGAGGCTGGCTACGGCGGCGGCTTCGAGGTCGTCTACACGACGACCCAGGACGAAACGGCGCAGAGACTCGCCCAGTCCATCCAGGCCGATCTTGCCGAGGTCGGCGTGCGCGTACGCATTCGCCTGTTGACCTTCCCGGCGCTGGTTACTCTGGCCGGCCGAGGAGAAATCGACTTCGGGTTCACTGCCTGGACGATGGATTTTCCCGATGCCCGCAACTTCATCGAACCGAAGTTTCACAGCCGTAGCATCGCTCCCGAGAATTCGACCAACGATTCGTTCTACGCGAACGCCGAGCTCGATCGGCTACTCGACCTGGCCAGGAGAGAACAGGACGAACGAGCGCGTCTTGCCCTCTACAAGCGAATCGAGGACATCCTCTATGACGATTGCCCATACCTCTGGCACTATCACACCGTTCAGGTCGAAATCCGCCAACCCTACGTGATGGGATACACACCTCATCCGGTCTGGGTGCGCGACTACCGTCACACTTGGCTGGACGATCCGCGGCAGGTGCGACGGTAATGCGCCAGATTCTCGGGCGATTGCTCTGGACCGTGCTCGTGCTATGGTTCGTTCTCTCGGCGAGCTTCGCGATTGCGTATGCCATTCCCGCCGATCCGGCCCGCGCCATGGTTGGGCCGCACGCCGACGCTGCCACCGTGGCCAGGGTCGCGAGCACCATGTGTCTCGATCGTTCCTTGGCAGTCCGCTACTACTGCCATGTCGCTCGCATCGCTCGTGGAGACCTCGGCGTGTCGTTTCGAACGAGACGGCCAGTGTCCGATCTCATCGCCGAACGAATATGGCCAACCGCGCAGCTTGCACTGAGCGCGGTACTCCTGCAGCTGGTATTTGGAGCCGGGCTGGGAATGCTCGCAGCATCGCGACGAGGAAGCGTGGTCGACTCGCTCGTGGAGATCGTTTCTGTCGCTGGCCAGAGCGCTCCCACCTTCTTTCTTGGACCGCTGCTGATGTACCTGGTGGGATACAGGCTTGGTTGGTTGCCAGTGTCGGGATACGGAGATCCGGGGATCGAGCGAATGAGCCACCTGATCCTCCCGGCGCTCACCTTGGCTATCCCCGGCACGGCTGCCACCGCCAGACTTGCCCGCAGCGAATTCCTCCACGTGCTCGCCGAAGACTACATCCGCACTGCTCGAGCAAAGGGTTTGTCCGAGTGGCGCGTCGTGCTGAAGCACGCCCTTCCCAATGCCATTGGCCCAATTGTCACGCTGGCCGGAGTCGACCTTGGCGTTCTCATGGGAGGCGCAGTAGTGACGGAATCTGTCTTCGTCTGGCCAGGACTCGGGCGAGAAGTCGTGCTGGCGGTCATGAATATGGATCTACCTGTTATCCTGGGTGTCGTTCTGGTATCCGCGCTCGCCATCTCGCTCACCAACCTCGCCGTCGACGCCGTCGCTTGCCTGGCCAGGGGGCGGAGCATGGCCAGTCCAATGACCACCCGACGCTAGCCCGAAGCCACGAAGCCAGTCACTTGGCCAGCCTGGCGAAGGCTGCTGGACGAAGGCAGAGGTTTTTACGACCGAATCAAGAGCAGCTCGGCAGGGCCACCCTGTGGTTGCCACGGCGAGGAGGCGGCATGCTCCGACTCAAGAAGCTCACTGGCACAGATAATCCGGTTTTTCCAGCGGAGCGCAGATGTCGTTTCTGCCGTTTCCGTCCAGCAGATCCTGGCATACCAT
>JAZDLZ010000495.1:0-4361 GCA_043801535.1 Pseudomonadota bacterium | reverse complement strand
TGCGCCTCGCACCGCGGCAGTTGTTCGAGCATCCGACGGTAGGCGAGCTCGCCGCACTGGCAGGAGTGGGAGCGCGGAGTCAACACGAGCAGGGCATGGTAGTCGGGGCGGTGGCATTGACGCCGATCCAGCGCTGGTTTTTCGAAGGGGAGTCGCCAGAGCCACATCATTTCAATCAGGAAGTCGTGCTGCGGGTGCGCCGCCCGATCGAAACGGAGAGGTTGCGGAAGGCGCTCGGGAGTCTGCTCGAGCACCACGATGCCCTGCGGCTGCGGCTACGGCTGCGGCGGGATGCGCGGGGTGCGGCAGGATGGACGCAAGAAATCGTCCCGGCGGATGGAGTGGTGCCGTTGGTCGTGGTGGATCTCGGGAATCTGCCTCCGGCGGAGCAGAAGGCTGCGTTCGAAGCCAAGGCAGCGGAGATCCAGGCGAGCCTGGATCTTGGCGCTGGACCTATACTGCGCGCTGCGTTGGTGGAGTTGGGAGGCGGGCAACCGCAGCGCCTGTTGATCGTGGTGCACCATCTGGCGATCGACGGCGTGTCCTGGCGTATCCTGCTCGAGGATCTGGAGACTGCCTACGGGCAGATTGGCGACGGAGAGTCTGTCTGCTTGCCGGCCAAGACCACGTCATTCCAGCAGTGGGCAGCGGAGCTGGAACGAGCGGCGACGGATCTGGCAATCAGCGACGAGGCCGAGCAGTGGCTGGCGATCGCCGAGGCGCCGGCAGCAGCGAGCCTGCCGGTCGACTATACGACCTGCGAGAACCTGACGGGAGCTGCGCAGACGGTCACGGTGGAGCTGGATGCCGAGGAGACGCAAGCGCTGCTGCAAAAGGTGCCGGCAGTCTACGGGACCCAGATCAACGACGTGTTGGTCTCCGCGCTCGCGAGAGCATTCCATGGCTGGATGGGGAGTTGCCGGCTGCGGCTGGATCTGGAAGGACACGGGCGGCAGGAGGAGCTAGTCGAGGGAGTGGATCTTTCGCGGACGGTGGGCTGGTTCACGAGTCTCTACCCGGTGGTGCTGGAGCTAGCGTCGTGTGACGCTGGCGCAGTGCTTCGGGCGGTGAAGGAGCAGCTACGACAAGTGCCGCGCGGAGGGATTGGCTACGGGCTCTTGCGCCATCCTGGAGGCGCGCAAGGCAGTGGAGAAACGGCAGTGGATGGGACCGATGCCGCGGCGAAACTCGTCGAGGTGGCAGGTCGGCTGCAGGCATCGCCGGGGGCGGAGGTTTGCTTCAACTATCTTGGACAGATCGATTCGGTGGGCTCGGATTTTTTTGTCGCTGCCATGGAAGGTGGTGGACCGTCGTGCAGCGCGCATGCCAGGCGACGATATTTGTTGGAGACCAACGCCTGGGTGAAAGAAGGACGGCTGTCTGTCCATTGGAGATACGGCAAGAGTGTCCACCGTCGCGAGACGGTGGAGGCGGTGGCCGGACAGTTCGTGCAGGCGTTGCGCGAGTTGATTGCGCATTGCCTGGAACCGGAGGCAGGTGGATACACGCCCTCGGACTTTCCGCTGGCGGCGGCGGCAGGGCTGGATCAAGCCGGATTGGATGCGTTGGTAGCGAGGGCGACGGGGAGCCGCAGGCGCGGGGCGATTGACGACATCATGCCGCTCACGTCGATGCAGCAAGGGATGCTGTTCCACACGCTGTTCGCGCCGCGGTCGGAGATGTATTACGAACAGACGGCCTGCCTGCTGGAGGGGCGACTGGAAGTGGATGTGTTGGAGCGGGCGTGGCGGCGGGCGATCGGGCGGCACCCGGTGTTGCGCACGAGCATGGCGTGGGAGGATCTCGTCGAGCCTCTTCAGATCGTGCACCGCGCAGTGGAGCTCTCGCTAGTGCGGGAGGTGTGGGAGGACTCGGACGGGACAACGGCAGAGGAGGAGGAAGCCCGTCTCGAGGCGCATCTCGGCGAGCAGCGGAAGCAGGGTTTCGACCTGGGGCGGGCGCCACTGTTGCGGGTGGAGGTGATCCGTCGGAGTAGCTCGAGGCATTGGCTCGTTGTTGCCTTTCATCACACGCTGATGGACGGCTGGTCGTGGATGGCGCTGGTGCGCGAGGTGCTCCTCGACTATGCGGCCGAGTGCCGGGGCGCAACGCACGTGCCGGAGCCGGTCCGACCGTATCGCGACTTCATTGCCTGGCAGCGGGCGAAGGCGGGGAGGGCGCGGATCCGGCAGTTTTCGACGGCCGGCGCAGGGCGTGCGTCGATGGCGCAGCCGGAATCCGGCGTCGGGTTGGCCACGGATGGGGATGCGGAGAGGTATTGGCGGCGCGAGCTTGCAGGGTTCACGGCGCCGACGCGGCTGTGTGGAGACCGAGGACCTGGCCGGAGAGCGGACGACAGCCGGCGTCACGCGGAGGCCGAGGTCAGCTTGGCAGCAGACCGGAGCGCGGCGTTGCGCGAGCTGGGGCGAAGACAGCAACTGACGTTGAACACGTTGGTACAGGGGGCATGGGCAGTGCTGTTGGCGCGCACCAGCGGGGAAGACGACGTGGTGTTCGGGGTGACCACTTCTGGAAGGACGGCGTCGCTTGCCGGGATCGAGTCGATGGTGGGGCTGCTCATCAACACCTTCCCCGTGCGGGCGAAAGTGCGCGCCAGCGACGAAACCATGCCGTGGTTGAGGCAGCTCCAGGAGCGGCAGGCCGAGTCGCGCGAACAGGAGCATTGTCCGCTCTCGCAGATCCAGCAGTGGAGCGAAGTCGAGGGCGGGCAGCCGTTGTTCGAGAGTCTGTTGGTGTTCGAGAACTACCCGGTGGAGGAAGCGTTCGCGTCGCTGGCGACCGGGTTTGTCGTGCGCACGGTGCGGACGGTGGAGACGACGAGCTACCCGCTGACGCTCGTAGCAATGCCGGGCGAGAGGATCGTCTTCAAGCTCGACTACGACTGCGAGCGCTTTGCGGCGACAGATGCCGAGCGGATCCTCGGGCACCTGGTGCGGCTGCTGGAGGGGATGGTGGCGAATCCGGGGACGCGGATCGGCCGTTTGCCACTGCTCACGGAAGCGGAAGGGCATCGGTTGTTGGTGGAGTGGAACGACACCGCGGTCGATTATCCGCGGGAGAGGTGTATCCACGAGCTCTTCGAGGAGCAGGCAGCGCGGACGCCTGACGCGGTGGCAGTGGAGCACGAGAGGGAGCAGTTGACCTACGCGGAGCTCGACGAACGGGCGAATCGACTGGCGTGCTACTTGCGCAAGCTCGGCGTGGGACCGGAGGCGGTGGTGGGCATCTGCGTGGAGCGGTCGCTGGAGATGGTGGTGGGGATCCTGGGAGTACTGAAGGCCAGCGGAGCGTATCTGCCGATGGATCCGCGCTACCCGGAGGAACGGCTGGCGTTCATGATGGATGATGCCGGTATTTCCGTTCTTCTCACCCAGGCGAAGCTCGAGCCGGTGCTGCCAGCCAGCTCCAGACGTCAGGTGCGCCGGGTCGCGATCGACCGGGATTGGCCAGAAATCGCCCAGGAGCCGCCGGGGTCGCCGCGTTCGGAGGCTGTGCCTGACAACTTGGCCTACGTGATCTACACCTCGGGCTCGACGGGGCGACCGAAAGGGACGCTGCTCTGTCACCGCGGGGTGTGCAATCTGGTTGCCGATCAGAGCCGCATCGTTCCTCTCGATCCTGCGGACCGCGTGCTGCAGTGCGCGAGCTTCGGGTTCGACGCTTCGGTCTGGGAGATCTATGGCGCGCTGCTTGCGGGAGCAACGCTGGTGATGGTGAAGCGCGAGTCGTTGCTCCCTGGTCGCGATCTACAGGAAACTCTGCGGGCGCAGTGCATCTCGGCCGCGTTGCTGTTGCCAGCTGCGCTGACGACACTCGACGAGAGCGATGTCCCAGACCTCCGAACTGTGCTCTATGGCGGAGACGTCTGTCCGTCCGCGGTGAGTGTGCGCTGGGGAGAACGCAGTCGTGCCGGTGAAGGACGGCAGTTCATTAACGCCTACGGACCGACCGAGGCCACGGTGTTCGTGTCCACCGCCGCGTACTGTGGTGCGAACCGCGCGCAGGTGATCGGACGTCCAATCGCGAACACGACCATGTACGTGCTCGATGCCTCGTTCTGTCCCGTACCAGTTGGCATTCCGGGCGAGATCTGCATTGCCGGGGTCGGGTTGGCGCGGGGGTATCTTGGCCGGGTAGAACAGACGGCAGAGCGGTTTGTGCCCAATCCGTTCGGCGGCGAGCCAGGGGCGCGTTTGTATCGAACCGGGGACCTGGGACGCTATCTGGCAGACGGGAGCATCGAGTATCTGGAGCGGATGGACCAGCAGGTTAAGGTTCGTGGTTTCCGCATCGAGCCAGGAGAACTCGAGGCGGCGCTGACTACCCATCCGGCAGTGGAG
>JAZDLZ010000980.1:0-2587 GCA_043801535.1 Pseudomonadota bacterium | reverse complement strand
TTCTTCCAGCTGGTCCACGAACAGCAGCACGCGGCAGCGCCTGCGATCCGCCAGCTCGTGGAGCGTCACATTGAGCAGTCGCGGCTGCTCGCGCAGTCGCGGTGCGAGCGCCACGCCGTGGTCATTCTGGTCGCCGTCGCCGTCGCCGTTGCCGTTGCCGTCGCCTCTCGCGGCCGGTTGCAGGACGAGAGCCAGAGCCGCAAATGGATCGCTGCCCGGCCGAGCGCGGATGACCAGCCAGGATCCCTGTTCTCGCAGCCGAGGAATGACTCCTGCTTGGACAAAGGAGCTCTTGCCGGCACCGGACGGTCCGACCACGGTCAGGACTGGTCGCTCGCGGAGCGCCTCGAGAAAGAATGCCACCTCGCTATCGCGACCGAAGAAGAAGTCGGCGTGCTGCTCGCCAAACGACAGGAGTCCGCGAAAGGGGCTCTCCTCGAGCGGTTTCTCGAGTGATTTGTGGCGGAGAAGCGCCTCCAAGTTGCTGGTCGCTTCTTCGGCAGAGGGTCTGGCGAGCGGCTCTTTGTTGAGGCATCGCATCACCAATCTGACGAGCTCGAGCGGTAGCTCGGTGACAGTCGGTGGTTGCACTGCCGTGCGGTTGCCGATCAGCGCTGGCAGAGAGTCTATCGGGCAATCCGCATACGGGCGCCTTCCCGCCAGCAGCTCGTACATGATCATGCCGAACGCCCAGATATCGGCAGCGGGTGCGGTCGGCTCGCCGCGAAACGCCTCGGGCGACGTGTAGGGCGGAGTGCCGATAGTGATGCCGCTCGGGGTGGCATCGGGGAGCATCCGACACGGAGCAGTCTCGGCCAGGCCGTCTGGCTGCACGTTGTACTGCTGCACGTCGGTCACGGGGAGATTCGTCGGGAGATTCGTCGGGAGCTCGGATTCGTCGTCCTGATTATGATTGTCGTCTCTATCGCCGTCCTTGTCTTGCTCTGGGCGGAGGTGCCAGAGGCGGCCAGGCTGCGGGGCTGGTCGGCTCTGGCTGCGGCTGCCAGTTTCGTCGTCGTGGCAAGCGAGATCGGTGATGAGCTTGGCCAACCCGAGATCGAGGACCCGCAAGCGCCCGTCCTTGGCGAGCAGGATGTTCGCCGGTTTGAGATCCCGGTGCATTATGTTGTTGCGGTGCGCCTCGGCGAGCGCGCGGGCGGTCGCCAGACCAATGCGCATCGCCTCTCTCACCGATGGTCGCTCGGACTGCATCCGCTGTCTCAGCGTTTGACCTTCGACGTATTCGAGGGCGAGATACGGCGTCCCCTGATACTCTCCGACCGCGTAGACGGTGATGATGTTCGGATGGCTGAACGTTGCCGTGATTTGCGCCTCGCGCAGAAAGCGTTCGATCATTGCGGTCGAGGTAGCATAGCTGGGGCGGATCACTTTTAGCGCCACCCGGCGCCCGAGCTTGGTGTCGCGAGCCAGATAAACCTCTCCCATTCCACCGCTGCCAATGAGCCGGAGGACTCGATAATGGTCCACCATGCTGTCAGGTTCGAGGAGCGATTGACCTGGCTCGATTCCGTTCATGACGGCAATTCGCGTTGACGCCTGCCTGCTGGGCAGAACGACTGCTAGCCGAGCGACTTGGCTGCCTGCCTGCGCTTTACCCGGCAGTATTCGATGATTCCGGGAAGAATGGAAAGGAACACCACCACGAGAATCACCTTCTCGATGTGCTGAACCAGTACGGGAAACTGCCGGCCGAGCAAGAAGCCGATCAAGGTCATGGATAGAACCCAAGATGCACCGCCGACCACGTTGTAGGTAGCGAAGCGGCGGTACGTCATCTGGGCGACTCCTGCCACCACTGGCACGAAGGTGCGTACCAGGGGCATGAAGCGGGCGAGGATAATGGCTTTCCCACCGTGTTTCTCGTAGAACTGATGAGCTGCGTGCACGTACTCGGGGCGGAAAAAGCGGGATCGGGGACGATTGAAGATGTGCGGGCCAGCGCGGGAGCCAATGAAATAGGAAGTGGCATCACCGCCGATTGCCATGGGTATCAGCAAGAGGTTCAGAAAAGCCAGGCTCAGGTCGCCCTTGGCCGCATAGAGGCCAGCCATCACCAGTAGTGAGTCTCCTGGCAAGAAGAAGACCATCGCTCCCGTCTCCAGGAACACGATGAGCGCCAGTATCGGGTAGCCGCCCCAACGGATGATCTCGCCCGGGTCGCGGATGAGATTGATCAACCAGGCAATGTATTCCACCCCGGATGAATACCATTGCCACCTCTCGGTGCCAAGTGTTCCGTGTCACCCCCAAAGTGTTCGGACGAGAGAGTATAAAGCGAATCTGACCGGTCCCCATGCGGCTGTTCAGCGTGCGCAGGTAGACCATCGCCTGGAACTTCTCGGCGATCACGGTCTCGCGCGGGTAGCCCGAGAGCGTGGGCGCGGGGAAGTCGAGCAGCGCCGGGTACATGATGTCCTGCGCGCCCGGCGTGACGACGTCACCGAACCCAACATCGATCTGCATCGCGACGCGCGCTTTGCCGAGCAGGCCGACGAAGCGGACGCGCACGCCCTCGTAGTCCGCGTCCTCTTTGATGCGCTCGGTCTTCACCGTGGCCGGGTCGAAC
>JAZDLZ010000457.1:0-5905 GCA_043801535.1 Pseudomonadota bacterium | reverse complement strand
GCCGGTGACGTAGGCGTTCCCGGCACCGTCCACTGCGACGCCTCTGCCACTGTCCCCGGCTCCACCGCCGAGATAGGACGACCAGGCCAGGCTGAAGCCGGGCGCGCTCACCTTGGCAACGAAGGCATCGGTGCTCCCATCAAGAGCGCTGTCGAACCCACCACCAGTCGTGGGAAAGAAGGTCGAGCTCGTATAGCCGGTGACAAACGCATTCCCGGCACCGTCCACCGCAACGTCTTCTCCCTGATCAAAAGCTTCTCCACCAAGAAACGACGACCGGAGTAGAACACCGTTCTTGTCCACCTTGGTAACGAAGGCATCAGTATTCTCCCCGTAGCTGGTGTCGAAACCGCCGGTTGACGGGAAATTGGACGATTTCGTGTAGCCGACGAGGTACGCGTTGGCCGAGCTGTCTAGCGCGATTGCGTTCGCCTCTTCGACCTCGTTCCCACCGAGGAACGACGACCAAGCCAGGCTCGAGCCGTCGGCTATCACCTTGGCAATGAAAGCGTCGCACGCACCGCCGTAGCTGGTGTCGAATCCGCCGTCTGTGGGAAAATTGTCCGAGCATGCAATGCCGGCGACATACACGTTGCCCGCGCCATCAACCGCAACGCCATTGCCGAAGTCATCGCCATTGCCACCGAGGAACGACGACCATGCCAGGCTCGAGCCGCCGGCGTTCACCTTGGCAATGAAAGCATCGCTAGAACCGCCGAGAGTGGTGTCGAATCCGCCGTCTGTCGGGAAATTGTTGGTAGACCAAGTGCCGCCCGTGACGTATACGTTCCCTGAACCGTCGACGAATACTCCTTGGCCGTAGTCATCGCCATTTCCACCGAGGAACGACGACCAAGCCAGGCTCGGGCTCGCGCCAGCCACGTCCACCTTGGCGACAACGGCATCGCGAACTCCCCCGAAGCTGGTATCGAATCCACCGACAACAACAGGAAAATCGTTCGACGCGGTGGTCCCGACAACGTAGGCGTTGCCGGAGCTATCGACCGCAATGTCTTCGCCATACTCGGTGCCCCCCCCTCCCAGGTACGACGACCAACTGATCACTGGATCCACTACCAGCGCCAGCGTCCGATCGTAGTCTCCAACCTCGAAGCCGTAGTCCCACGTGGCTCCTCCCAATTCCCTGCTATCTCCCACTCCCGTTCTCGCTGCCATTGTCACGCCCCCTGCCGCGCCCGTGCCCGCGCCCGTGCCCGTGCCCGCCAGTGCTCCCGCTTCCCATCCCGCCTCCTCGCCCGTCGTCCTGCGCAGGCCCGCATAGCGCACTTCGACCTCCCGTCTTCCGGCTGCCGTCTCCTGGTAGCAGGCGAGCCCTACCTCGCGGATCGTTCCCACTCCCGTTTCGATCTCCAATCCTTTCTCGTCCTCCGTCGTGCGCACCACCTTGGCTCCTCGATACTGCATGCGCAGGGTGTCGACCCTGGCGCCCGGCTGAACCACGAATCGATACTCCACCCCGTGGCGCTGCGCCTCGATCGTCATGTCGATGCCAGGGAGCACGCTCGCATACGTCATCCGCGAGTAGGTCGGAAGGCCAGTCCGCCATTCCGATGCGGGTCCGACAAAGTAGCTCGCCTTGCCTGGCAGCTCGCCGCTCGGCTGCGGCGCTACTTGCCGTGCCGTGCCAGCAAGACTCCAGTGCAGTCCCCAGCCAGTCGGACCGCCGGCGTTCGCGTCGCTCTTTTCACTCTTCCTGGTATCCCTCGCCGGTACCAGCGCGAGCGCGAGCCCCGACTCGACAAAGAATGCCGACGCTGCGCGATCCCGCAGCACGAAATGACCGTCCGATCCGGGACCAGCCGCCGCAACAATCGGCGGCGCGATCCTGCTTATCGTGCCTGCCGCCTCCGGAAGCGTGGGTCGGCGTTGCTCGGCCGAATCGCTGTCCGACGCGGACACTGCGACTGCCGGCGACCTGGAAGACCCTGGCCCGACACCGTCTGTCCGCCGAGGTTCGATCTGTCGAGCGCTCGCGCCCGCGCCCGCGCTCGCGCTCGCGCTCGCACCCGCACCGCCGAGGGTTGGCGAAGATGTGGCGGAGGCAACTCCATCTCGTCGTCCGTCACCTCCAGCCCGTTGCCCTGGCGATTTCGAGAACGTGAACAGCACGACAATGAGGATCGCGAGTAGTCCCAGCCCCGACAATAGTCTCGACGAGTGCATGTCATTCTCCTAGTGTTCGGTACTCATTCGCGCGTCCAATCCTTTTGGGCGCATACTATCCGAAATCGACTCCCAGGTGCGGACTACCGGCCGAGGGCTCCAATAGACAGGCGACTCCTAAGTCGCCGTCGCCAAGTGGGATCGAGACGGAAAGGTGACCTTCCACAAGATAGAGCAGCCGCCACCGAAGAAGTGAGCACACACGGACTTGTGCCGCACCGTCGAGTCTTCGAACGTTAGTACACTACCATGGTCATCACGGCCTTCGCTGTCGTAGGCGGGCTCCGAATAGTGCGGCCAGCGCCACAAAAAGAGTCAGCCATCCTGCTGTTCTGCCTCCGGCGGAGCTGTCGCTGCCAGCCGCACGTACCGAGCAGGCGCAACCACCGCCCTGCAATCCGGCCGGACCGTCGCTGGAGGCGTCGTTGGAGGCATCCGGTCGCGGTGCCAGGGTATCTGGTTGCGGTGTCGATGTATCCTCTCGCGGTGCCACGGTGTCGGTCTGGATGCCACCGCCATCCGACTGTTCGCCATCAGGGATCGTCGTGGCACCATCTGGCTGGCCGGCGCCGGCGTCGTTCGCTGCCGACGAATCGAGCACACTGCCGGCCGCGTCCGGCGTCCCGGCGAAGTCGGGATCGCAGGTATCGCCCGTGCCATCTTCGTCCTGGTCGGTCTGATCCGGATTGGCGACGATTCGGCAGTTGTCGACAACGTCGCCGACGAGATCGTTGTCAGAGTCCTCGTCGAGAGCGTCGATGATTTCGTCTCCATCGGAGTCGGCCGGCTCGGCGAGATTGTCCCCTACCTCGTCTCCGTCGCTCGTCCCGTCGCTGTCACTGTCGGCGTCGAACGGGTCGAGGCCGTATTCTTCTTCCAAGGCATCGGTAACCTCGTCGTTGTCGTCGTCTTCGTCGCACTCGTTGCCGTCACCATCGGTGTCGTTGTCTGCTTGAGAGACGTTCGCCACCAGCGGGCAGTTGTCAGTGGCGGTACACACCAGATCGTCGTCGGGATCCAAGTCGACGCCCGGCGGGCAGTCGGCGGCAGTGCCGGTGCAGGTCTCGGCAACGTCGCACAGGTCGCTGCCGCTGGCTGCGCGGCAGATCGCGTCGGCGGTAGCGAAGCGCGCCGGACAGGCACCGCCAGTGGCTCCGTCGCAGAGGTCGTCGAGGTCGCAGGCAGCACCGGCGGACACGGCGCAGACGTAGCCGGCCGACTCTACTCCTTGGGCTTGATTGCACAGGCCGGCACCGTCGCACCTGGCGTCGTTGCAGTCGCCAGGGGTGGTATCGGTGCAGGCGGTGCCGGCCTGCACGTGGCCGTTTTCGGACGGGCACTCGGCGGCAGCACCGGTGCAGTATTCGGGCGTGTCGCACTCGATGTCGACGGCGGGCCGGCATTCGATGCCGGCAGAAGCGAAGTGCGGTGGGCAGTCGCCACCCGCGATGCCGTTGCAGGCGGCCTCGAGCCCACAGACAGAGGATTCGGCGCAGACGTAGCCGGCCGGTTCTACTCCTTGGGCTTGATTGCACAGGCCGGCACCGTCGCACCTGGCGTCGTTGCAGTCGCCAGGGGTGGTATCGGTGCAGGCGGTGCCAGGCTGCACGTGACCGCCCTCTGCTGGGCAGGTGGTGGTGGTGCCGGTGCAGTACTCCGCCGCATCGCAGTCGACGTCGAGGGACGGCCGGCACACGGTGTCGGTGGAGGCGAAGCGCGGGGGACAGGCGCCGCCCGTGATCCCGTCGCAGACGTCGTCGAGGTCGCAGGGGAGACCGGAGGACACCGCGCAGACGTAGTTGGCCAACTCGATGTCTTGAGTCTGGTTGCAGAAGCCGTCGCCGTCGCACCTGGCGTCGTAGCAGTCGCCGGGTGCGGTGTCGGTACAGGCGGTGCCAGGCTGCACGTGACCGCCCTCTGCTGGGCAGGTGGTGGTGGTGCCGGTGCAGTACTCCGCCGCATCGCAGTCGACGTCGAGGGACGGCCGGCACACCGTGTCGGCGAAGGCGAAGCGCTGCGGACAGGCGCCGCCCGTGGTCCCGTCGCAGACGTCGTCGAGGTCGCAGGGGAGACCGGAGGAGACGGCGCAGACGTAGTCGGCTTGCTCGACGCCTCGAGTCTGGTTGCAGTAGCCGTCGCCGTTGCACTGGGCGTCGTAGCAGTCGCCGGGCGCGGTGTCGGTGCAGGCAGTGCCGAGCAGCACGTGACCACCCTCTGCCGGGCAATCGGCGGCAGTGCCAGCACAGTGCTCGGGCGCATCGCATTCGGCGCTCAGGGCTGCGTTGCACAGGATTTCGGCGGCGGCGAAGCGCGGGGGACAGGCGCCGCCGTCGATGCCGTTGCAGACGTCGTCGAGGTCGCAGGGGAGACCGGAGGACACCGCGCAGACGTAGTCGGCTTGCTCCACTCCCTGGGTCTGGTTGCAGGTGCCAGTGTCGTCGCACTGGGCGTCGTCGCAGTCACCGGGTGCGGTGTCGTCACAGGGGGTACCGAGAGTGGCAATGGAGTACAAGCTACAATCGGTGCTGTTGGCGTCCTTGCAATCGCCCGGTCCTTCGCAGCGGTTGCTGGTGAGGTCGTCGTAGTCCCGGCAGGTGGTGTCGAGATCGTCGCACTCCACGGTGCCGCACTCGGCGTCGTCGGCCGGTATTACTGTGCAGAGTAGACCTGCGGCGTCGCAGGAGGAGCACAAGCCGCAGCGAGCATTGCAGCAGATGCCGTCCTCGCAGATATTGGAGTTGCAGGAAGCATCGGTGGTACAGGCGGCGCCGTTCGGGGAGGGGTGAATCCTGGCGACGAACGCGTCGCCAGAGCCGCCGAGGACGGTATCGTACGCGCTGGTCGCGGGGAAGTCGACCGAGCTGGTGAGACCGGCAACATAGACGACCGTTCCGGAGAACACGCGTATGCTGCGACCGCTATCACTGGAGCTTCCTCCGAGGAACGACGACCATGCCAGACTGGAGCCGGCCTCGAGCACCTTGGTCACGAAGGCATCGCTGTTGCCGCCGTAGCTGGTGTCGAATCCATCGGTCGCGGGAAAGCCGGTCGATTGCGTCAGGCCGGTGACGTACACGTTGCGCAGTGGATCCACGGCGATGCCGTCGCCGCGATCACTGGAGCTCCCTCCCAGGAACGACGACCACGCGAGACTGGAGCCAGCCGCGTTCACCTTGGTCACGAAGGCGTCGGTGCTCCCGCCATAGCTGGTGTCGAACCCGCCCGTCGTCGGGAAATCGTCTGAGCTCGTCATCCCGGTGACGTAGGCGTTCCCCAAGCCGTCGACCGCGATGCCCTTGCCGTAGTCTGGGCCAGCTCCCCCGAGAAAGGATGACCAGATGGTACCCGAGCCCGCGCTCACCTTGGTCACGAAGGCGTCGCTGTTGCCACCATAGCTGGTGTCGAACCCGCCCGTCGTCGGGAAGTCGGACGACAGGGTATCGCCGACAATGTACGAATTCCCTGTCGAATCGACCGCGATGCCGTAGCCCTTGTCCGCGGCAGCGCCACCAAGGAAAGTCGACCAGGAAATACCTGCCAAGTTGGCCCCATTGACAACTCTGGTTACGAAAACGTCACCGCCTCCGCCGTAGCTCGTATCGTAGCCACCCGGCACCGGGAAGTCTGCTGACTCTGTATAGCCAGTCAAATAGACGAAGTTGGAGCCGTCTAGCCCAATGCCGTAGCCATAGTCGCTGCCGCCAGCGCCGCCCAGGTAGGT
>JAZDLZ010000976.1:0-2203 GCA_043801535.1 Pseudomonadota bacterium | reverse complement strand
CACCGCCGCACCCGTCCAGCCGGCTTCCGTCAACCGGCCGTCAATCACTAGCCGTTCCTGCGTTGCCACGGCGAGCGCAACACGCGGGCGACGACTTCCCCCTGGAACCGGCGGAGATGCGCGCGGCGCTTGCTTTTCCGATCTGCGATCCCATGCCTGCTGTGCTGTCCCGTTCTCCGCCACAAGCAGCATCAGAACAAAACCGCAGACTGAGACGGTTGTCCCTCGTCGCATCATCAACAACTCTGCGCAAGCCTTCGGCTGCCCTCAATAGCTCTCATGTTGCCATGTTGCCGTCAAGCCTAGCCGGAAGGATACGGAAAAGCTCCGCCAAGTCTCCCTCAGTGGGGACAGCCAACCGACCAGATACCGTGCGGCAGAAACCTGGGAAGCCCGCGTTGAGCACAGCAGTCCTAGTTAGCTAGTTGTAATAGAACTGGGCGCAGGCGAATGTGCCGCAGAAACCGCCAAATGCTGCAATCGCTACCATCTCCAGTCTCTCTTCGAGAGTCTGGACGTCAAGGTCGTCAAGGCTGAGGATTTCGATCTCTTTGGTCTTTTCCATTGTCAGTCATTTCCTTTCTGGTTCAATCTACCTGTCTTCTTGTTTCTTGTGGATGCGTGCTCAACGCGGACCACCGCAAGACGTTCTTCTCCGCAACGATCCGAGCAGAGCTGCTGCTCGTCTCACTGCGCGGAATACGATAACAAAGGCTGAAAGCGTGAGCAGGCTGGTTGTCGCCACCTTCGCCGTCGCCGCAATCGACACATCGCCGCGCCATGCGTCGGTCGCGAGGCGCGACACTTGTCCCGGAAGCTCACTCAGTATCCCGGCAAGTCTGGGTCCGAGCGCATGGATGAACCACACCCAGAATGCCATCGCACAAACTGTGTAGAGGGCCAAAAAAATGCTCACCCATTTCGGCCACGGATTCGGCTCGGTTTCCTTCCCCTGGAGTCGTGCCCACGCATTTCTCAGGATGCGGCCAGGCTGGCTGCCAAGGTTCGGCACCCCAACCGCGTCGGCCACAAGCCAGTAGCCGTCCATTTTCAAGAACGGGTGGAGACAGAAGCTTGCGATGGCGACGCTGACCCAGACGGCGGTGGCAATGCTTGGTGTGCCGGAGACCAGGTAGACGGCACCGAAGATCGCGGTTGCGACCAACTGAAAGAACAGGCCACCGACGTCGACCACCACACGTTTCCAGCGCGCAAGCTGCCACGCGCTGCTGACATCGCAGTAGAGTGCGGGGAACACGAGATAGAGGCCGAAGCCAATGCTGCTTGGCCGAGCTCCAAATGCCTTGCATGCTGCCGCGTGTCCAAGCTCATGACAGAGAAGAATCGTGACCACCACCAAATAGGTGAACTCGATCCGTTCATCACCACGCGGCGCCGGCCTGCCAATCATGACGCCTGCCAGTACGACCGCGGCGACGAGGAGGACTGGAATGGCGAAGAACGGACGGTACAGGTGGCAGAGCCAGGCAGCCACACGGTTGACGAGTGACTCGGACAGGAGCTCGATGCTGACCGTAAATGCATGACGGCGTCGGGTTCGCCACGCCACGGCGGCAATCTTGTCGAGGAGCATTTCGCTCTCACGAGCCACGTCGGCTGCTGTCACCGCTTTCTTCGAATCGCGCCCGAACGCGACGGCGATTTCATCGAACGACCAGTTTGAGCAAAGCAGGTCAAGCAGGACATGGGCACTATGCGAAAGGGCGACGTAGTTGCCATTTCGGCAGTGAAAAAGACGTAGACGAGAGTCCGACGTCTTCTCTGATGGCACGAGCTTGCCATACTCGGCCAGCGTCGCTCTTGTTGTCGATGCATCCATAGAGTAGTTGATCCCCGGTTCCTGTCGCTACCTGTCACACTCCATCGTGAGCCGTGCTGGTGGGGGTACGCCGTCGACATAGTCAAGAAACGCCTCTCGGGCCGCATCGCGAAAATCAGCCTGGAATTCATCGCAGTGGTGCCCGCTGAAATCTCCGCTGTGGGCGAGAGCCTCCGTGGCGCACCCTCCACCGCAATGGAAGGCGTAGGCGCAGCAGGTGCATTTGGGGCTACCGGCAATGCTACGATTCCGCCAGTGCTCAAGGCTCGTTGGAACAGATGCCAAGGGTTGACAGTGACGGCAGTCGGTCCTTGCCATCTCCGTCGGATGTGGGAACAGAGCTATCTGTCCATCCTTGCTCAC
>JAZDLZ010000423.1:0-6008 GCA_043801535.1 Pseudomonadota bacterium | reverse complement strand
ACCTACGTTCGGCCTGCGAGGAAGCGACGCGTCGGGGCATAAAATTGGACGGACGGCGACTACGATTCGAGGTTATCGACCCGTCGGGGCCGAATGGTCAATCTCGACTGATCGTTTGATCGGCGGCAGCCGAGGTCCCTGACTGAGGTTATCGGCCGCCCGCGTCGGAGGTTGCTTGTAGTTCGAGGGATGAATCGTCCCGTCGGGAGATCGCGGTCGCAGTCGCGGTCGATCCCTCGCAGTCGCGGTCGATCCCTCGCAGTCGCGGTCGAACCGCAAGAACCCTGCCACCGTTTTAGGGGATGAATTCCTGCCTCGTGTCAGCATCCGGCTTGCGCTACACTCCGCCAACCCGACGAAGCGCAGGGAAACAAGGAGAGACAATGCAGACCAAAACGTCGAAGATCATCTGGACGAAGACCGACGAGGCACCCGCTCTGGCCACCTATTCGTTGCTGCCCTTCGTCCGTGCCTACACCAAGGGCACAGGCGTTTCCGTGGAATCGTGGGACATTTCGTTGGCGGGACGTATCATCGCCAACTTTCCCGAGAACCTGACCGAAGCACAACGCATTCCCGACTATCTCGCCAAACTGGGCGAGTTGGCGCAAACGCCCGAGGCGAACATCATCAAGCTGCCAAACATTTCTGCCTCGATCCCCCAGCTCAAGGAGGCTATCAAGGAGCTACAGGCGCACGGATACGAGATTCCCGACTATCCCGAGACTCCAAAGGACGATTCCGAGCGAGCTCTGCAGGTTCGTTTCGCCAAGATACTCGGCAGCGCGGTCAACCCGGTGCTCCGCGAGGGCAATTCGGATCGCCGCTCGGCTCCCTCGGTCAAGGCTTTTTCCAAGAAGCATCCCCACAAGCTGGGTGCTTGGACTGCCGACTCCAGGTCTCGTGTCGTGCACATGAGCGGCGGCGACTTCTACGGCAGCGAGCGATCGGTCACCCTGAAGAGGGCGACCGACGTCCGCATCGAGCACGTGGATTCGAGCGGCGCGACCACCGTTCTCAAGAAGAAGCTCCAGCTATGCGATGGCGAGATTCTCGACGCCACCGTGATGAACGTCAAAGCACTGCGCAAGTTCTACGAGGAGCAGATCGACGACGCGAAGAAGAACGGCCTGCTGCTGTCGCTTCATTTGAAAGCGACGATGATGAAGGTCTCCGATCCCGTCATGTTCGGACACGCCGTTACCGTCTACTACAAAGACGTCTTCGAGAAGTATGCGACGACGTTCGCGCAGCTCGGCGTGAGCCCGAACAATGGCTTGGGCGACGTCTACGCGAAGATCAAGAGCCTTCCAGCTGACAAACAGGCAGAGATCGAGGCTGCGATCCAGGCCGTGTACGCAACGCGTCCGGCACTGGCGATGGTCGATTCGAGCAAGGGCATCACCAACCTTCATGTGCCTAACGACATCATCATCGACGCCTCGATGCCCGTCGTGATCCGCGAGTCCGGCAGGATGTGGGGGCCAGACGGCAAGCTCCACGACACCAAGGCGATGATTCCCGATCGCTGCTACGCGACCGTGTACAAGACGATCATCGAGGATTGCCAGAAGAACGGCGCTCTCGACCCCGCCACGATGGGGAGCGTGTCGAACGTCGGGCTGATGGCGCAGAAGGCCGAGGAGTACGGCTCGCACGACAAGACGTTCATCGCCGCCGGAACAGGCACGATTCGGGTTGTCGACGAGGCCACTGGCGAGACTCTACTCGAGCAGAGAGTCGAGAAGGGCGACATCTTCCGAGCCTGCCAGGCCAAGGATATTCCCGTCCGCGACTGGGTCAAGTTGGCCATCAAGCGCGCCAGGGCGACCTCGGCACCGGCGGTCTTCTGGCTCGACAAGAACCGAGCCCACGACGTGCAGATTATTGCCAAGGTCGAGACGTATCTGCGGGATCACGACACCAAAGGTCTGGAGATCCAGATAATGCCGCCGGTGGAGGCGATGAAGTACACGCTCGCCCGAGTCCGCAAAGGTCTGGATACGATTTCGGTCACCGGCAACGTGCTCCGCGATTATCTCACCGACCTTTTCCCCATCCTCGAGATCGGTACGTCGGCCAAGATGCTTTCGATTGTTCCTCTTCTCGGGGGAGGAGGTCTTTTCGAGACCGGCGCCGGCGGCTCGGCACCAAAGCACGTGCAGCAGTTCCAGAAGGAAGGGTACCTGCGTTGGGATTCGCTGGGTGAGTTCTTGGCGCTCGCTGCCTCGCTGGAGCATATTGGGAGCTCCTTCCAGAACGAGCGGGCCACGCTGCTCGCCGAGACGCTCGATCAGGCGATCGGCAAGTTCCTCGACAACAACAAGTCTCCGGCTCGCAAGGTCGGTGAGATCGACAATCGCGGCAGCCATTTCTACCTGGCCATGTACTGGGCCCAAGCGCTGGCAGCGCAGTCGAAGGACCCCGAGCTGCAGGCACGTTTTGCCAACGTCGCCAAGCAGCTAGTCGAGAACGAGGAGAAGATCTACGCCGAGTTGCTGGGGGCACAGAGGAAGCCCGTCGACATGGGCGGCTACTACGATGCGGATGCCGCCAAGACCGAGCCGGCGATGCGACCGAGCTCGACCCTCAACGCCATCGTGAACGCCATCGCCTAGCTCACGCTAGCCCTTTGCGTCGGGCGGAGAGCTCTGGCTCCTTTCCATTTCGCCGAGGGCTTCGCTGGTGCAGTCGATGTCGTTCTTGAGGCTTTCGAGGTCGGCGAGGATCGGTTGCACCTCGGACGCGAGGCGGGAGGCGTCGGCCGAGCGGCAGTTGATCACCGCGAAGCGGAGCCGTTCCATGGCGGCCAGGTAGTGGTGCATGCGGGCGACAACTCGCTCGCGCGAAGCCGCGATCTCGCGCACGTAGCGGAGTTGCTCGACGATTGCCGCCTTGGCCTGCTCGTATTGTTTGATGGCAATCGGGTCGCTGGCCTGGCCGATGCGCTGCTCGATCTCGGTCATTCGCTCGACGAGATGGTCGGCCGAGCGCGCGTCGGCCTCGCCGTTCTCCACCTGTTGCCAGCGGCCGGCGAGGTCGAGCAAGCGCAGCACCGAGTCTTCGATTGCCACTCGGGCTGGCGTGCCAGCGTCGAAAGACCGCTCGACGCGGCTCCAGATTTCTAGCGCCCGCTTGGCAAGGGAGAGTTGCTCGCCGCTGATGCGGCGCTGGAGCGTTTCCCAGACCTCGCCGACACGGTCCTGGCGCAGCTCGAGATGCCAGGGGACGATTCCCAGGGTTGCCACCAGTCCAAAGGCGGCGCCGACGCCCAGGGCGGCGATCCATCCAGGCAAGGGAGAAACAGCGAGCAGGCTTGCCGAGACGAATCGGCCAACGAGCGATGCTGCGGCGCCGGCCAGAAGGACGGCGATCCATCGTTTCTCTTCCCGGCAGGCGGCCAGCATGCCGCCAAAGAGGAGGGCAAACGCCGCCGATCCCAGTGACGGCTCGGACCCCCGTCTTTCGAGAAACTCGAGGCAGGAGAGGGCGGCAATGAGCAGCACTGCGAGCAGCCCGAGGCGGCGCAACTGGGTGCGCTGCGCTGGCTGGCACGCCCCGAGAGCGGTCCCCAGCGCGATGGCGGCGAGTGGCAGGGAAGGCACCAGCCCGGCTACAACCGGCGAGGTCAAGAGGACGAGGTATCCGGCCAAGCCACCAAGCGCCCCAGCGCAGGACATGTGAAGAGCGGCCCGGTGAAACTCCTCGTGCTGCTTGAATGTGAGCTTGAGTGACATGGGGCCTCCGTCGCGGTCCAGGTCTATTGGTTGATGTTCGTGCCTTCAGCAGATTCGGCGTGGCGCTAATAGGCCTTCTTCTCGAAGCTCCTCGCTGCTGCCTTGTTGCCCTTCACGATATCCTTTCCTGCCGACGATGTGTTCGAGTACTCGTTGAAGGCCTGCCCGATGTCATTCATCTTCTGTTTCGCTGGAGCGAGCGCCTTCTCTTCGATCCTGAACTTGGTCTGCTGCTCAACAGCCCGGGCTCCCTGAGCCTGCAAGATCGCCTGAGCGCCGGCGGTATTGCCGCGCTCGTACTCCACGGTCGCCTCGCGGATCGAGCGAGCGCTCTCGGCCTGGATGGCGTTGGCCATCACGTGCTGGTTGGCGGTCTTCTCTACGGCGAGAGCGTCGCTGCTGATTTCGACTCCGAGCGCAGTGGCCACGAATCTCTGCTCCTTGGAGCGGGCGTCCTGGTAGGAGAGCCTGGTGGTGAGCACACCCTGGTGGCCGAGAAGATTCGTGGGCACACGGACCTTGGCCACTACCTTGCGGCTGTCGCCTCCGAGGAGATCGGCCATCGGCACCACCAGTGCCGTTCCCTCGCGCCTGGTCTGGTAGCCCAGGACCTCCACTACCTCGACGCCATTGCAGGCCGGCTCGAGGCGAAGCTCGGCTCTGGTAGCCACGGTGGCTTGCAGCGAGCGCATTTCGCCGGCGAAGACGTCCTTGAGAGCCGACTCGTCCTTGACGTAGTAGTACTGGCCGCGGCCACCCTCGGCAATCGCCTCCATGAGATCCTCGTTGTAGTCGAGCCCCAGCCCGACGGTGGTCACCCGCACTCCCTGGCCGGCCGCGTTCTCGGCGACCTGATTCAAGGTGGGGATATCGACGATTCCGCGGTTGGCTTGACCATCGCTGAGCAGGATTAGTCGATTGATCTGGCCACTTTGCAGGGTTCGCATGATTTCGTCCCTGCCGAGGGCGAGACCGTCGTGCAGATTGGTGCTGCCGCCCGGGCTGATTCCGTCAAGGGCGGCCAGGAGCACCGGCTTGCCCTCGACACTGGCCACCGTCGAGGAGACCAGGACCTGGGCCTCGCTATCGTACTGGACGATTGCTGCCCGATCACCGCCCTGAAGACGCGAGATCAGGCCTTTGGCAGCCTCGCGAGCCTGGCTCAGCTTTTCGCCGGCCATCGAGCCGGAGCGATCGATCACCAGGGCGAGGTTCAGCGGGGGCCTTTCGGTTCCGGGCGCGTCCTTGGCAACCAGATCGATGGATGCGAATACCTCGCCCTGGCTACCGGCGGTGACCTGGCTCGACGAGAGCGCAGCCGACAGGGTTCCGTGCTCGAATCCCTGCGACGTCCTGGCCGGGCCAGCCTTACCGTTGCAAAGGCCCGAAGATCCTGCGTGCTGGAGTGTCTGTTGGTTGGCTCTTTGTTGTTTGTTGGCGAAGACGATCGAGGCGGCGATGAGAGTACCAGTGAGTCCCAGAATAAAGGCGGTCTTTCGGTTCATGGCGTGTCCTCCGCTCCGGATATGCCATTCCAAAACGAGCGTCCGCGCGGATGGATCTTTTCTTTTTTTGCGGTGCTCTAGAATCCACTGCGGATGGAGTAGCCGCTGGTACAGTCTGGCTTCTCGCAGAGGGGAGGCCCGCTGGCACCGCGGGTGGCGAGGTCGCCACGGACGCTGATCACCTTGCCGTCGCCATCATCGATGCCGAACATCGCTGGTCCCAGGTCCGGATGTGCTTCGGTATGGCTGGTGCCGGCGAAGTCGCCGCACAGCCACCAGCCGCTCCGTGGAGAGAGCTGGTAGTCGCTGCTGCGGTGCAGGTTTTCGTCGGGGCAGCCAAGGCCGCAGTCGAGCCCGCCAAAGTGGGTGTCGCAGCCGCACTGCAGGCGACCGAAATCCGACTGACTGGTCGCTCCGGTCGTGGCGGCGGAGCTGTCTGTCCATCCAGGGCACAGGCTACGCCAGGCGATGATTCGCGGATCGCTGTCGGGCGTGGGCGCAGCGTCCGGAGTCCATTCGTCGATGCAGCCGCGCCCGTAGCTGCTGCCTCCAAGGAAGCGTGCCCTCAGCGTCGGAGGCACCCTCTCCGCCGGTTTGCTGTCAACCAGTGGCGACCTGGCAGTAACCTGACGCATCCCCTCATTTCTTTCGGTCGACGTAGTCGTGGACTTGGTCTTTGACCGCGACGTGGACCTGAACTTGGACGTCCAGTCGATGACTCGGGTCAACGCTTGCCGACCAAGTGCAGGTCGAGGTTCAGGTCAAA
>JAZDLZ010000383.1:0-3568 GCA_043801535.1 Pseudomonadota bacterium | reverse complement strand
CACTGTCGACGGAGTGTCGGCGACCTTCTCGAGGATTGCGAACAATTGTCTCATGCCAGCCGATGCGCCGACCAGTCCGAATCTTCCCTTGATCCTCGAGCCCCTGCCAACAACGCTGCCGCTGCCAACGCTGCCAATGCTGCCGTCGCCGCTTTCGTCTTCCTCGAGCTGTAGGCGTGGTGCCCGCTTTTCGGCCTCGGATTGCATGACGGCCTTGGCGACGACAC
This sequence comes from Pseudomonadota bacterium, assembly GCA_043801535.1. Classification (GTDB taxonomy): domain Bacteria; phylum Myxococcota_A; class Polyangia; order Haliangiales; family SHYZ01; genus JAZDLZ01. Next base: position 3,341 of record JAZDLZ010000383.1, on the reverse strand, counting down.
TGCGGATCTGCTCCTGCTCGAAGGGCTTTTCGATGTAGTCGAAGGCGCCGGCTTTCACCGCCTCGACGGCACTGTCAACCGAACCGTGAGCAGTCAGGATGATGACCGGCACGTCGGGCGCTCTCGCGACCACTTGTCTCAACACGGTCATCCCGTCGACCTTTGGCATTCTCAAGTCAGTGATGATGGCGGCGATGCTCGGATCGAGCAGTCGCAGCGCTTCGTCACCATCCGACGCCTGGAGGACTCGATATCCCTCCCTGGCGAGAATGGCGGCGAGAACGCGTCGGAGATTGGGCTCGTCGTCGGCGACGATGATGCGGATCGGGTCGGACATAGCATCTTCCCCCAGGTCAGGCACCGGCACTCGAGGACCGGGCAGGAGTGCCGGCGCCCGGCAAACAGCCAGCTTCGGAGACCGCTGGCAGAAGAACAGTGAAGGTGGAGCCCCTTCCCGGTTGCGATCGCACTTCGATCGTCCCTCCGTGATGATTGACGATGCGTTGCGAAATGGGCAATCCAAGGCCCGTGCCCTGCTCCTTGGTAGTGAAGAAGGGGATAAACAGGTTCTTCAGGTGTTCTCGAGGTATTCCCGTCCCCGTATCCTTGAAATGGATCTCGGCGAACGGCGCTGTTTGCCCTCGACGACGCGACTTTTCCCTGAAGCTCGTCGCAATCGAGAGTCGTCCTCCCCTGGGCGTTGCTTGAATCGCATTCAGGCCAAGGTTGAGGAATACTTGGTGGAGGTGCTGGGCATCGCCGCGAATCCGGGGAAGCCGCTCGTCGAGGTCGAGGTCGATGGATACGCCTGTCGAGTTGGCCTCTCCTTCGAGAAGCTGCACGGTTCGTCTGATCACTTCGTTGATGCTCAGATCGGTCGAGTCGCCTTTGTAGGGGCGAGCGTAGTCGAGAAACTGCGACACCACCCGGTTGAGGCGATTGACTTCGTCGACGATGATCGCCAGGAATTCGCTGACATCCTGGGTACCGGCGGCGAGCGGTTTCCCGTCGGGATCTACCAGGAGCTGCGCCGCACCTTTGATGGCGCCGAGCGGATTGCGGATTTCGTGGGCCAGCCCGGCGGCCATTTCGCCCAGAGCGGCCAGGCGATCTCTCTCTTTCATTCGTTCGTAGAGGTCGGAGTTCTCCATGGCGATCGCCGCCTGCGCCGCCACCATACGGAGGACGTCCAGATCGTCGACGCCAAAGGGGTTGCGGAAGCGTTCGTCGCGCAAGCAGAGAACGCCCAGAACCACGTCACCGGCATCGCCACTCCCACTCCCACTCCCACTCCCACTTGCGCTCTGGCTGCTTCCGCTGCTGGCGTTATTGTTGCCACCGCCACCGCCGCCGCCGCCGCTACCGCTACCCGCTGCTGTGGTGCCTCCGCCGCCCCCTAGAATGGGCACTGCCAGCGAGGCATTGGATTCGCCGAGCGTGAGGGCGATGGCGTCGAGAATCTCCACGCCCTTTTCGAGGGCGCTACCACGTTGTGCCTCGAGCTCCGCTAGCTCTCGTTCGAGTGTTTCCAGCATGACCGGTCCAGCACGGAGGCGATCGAAGAACGGCCGCCGTGCGGCCAGCTCGAGGCGTTCGACTGGCTTTGTTCCGAACCAGCCGGCCAGGTCGTAGCCAGCTCCGTCGGCGTCGACGAGATACACGGCCGCGTGAGTGACCCGCCGCGATGCTTCGAGATAGGCGATGACTACTCGCACCATTTCCCGGCCGTCGATAACGTTCATGAGCTCACGACGGAGACTGTCAGCTCGTTGTCTGAGCTCGCCGCGCTCGCGTACCAGCCAGCGGTTGATAGCGGTGTCGAGTAGCGAACGCACCGGCTCGAAGAGGATGAGGATGACGAACGACGCCACGATGGTGTTGAGAATGAACAGGCCCTGCTGCTTGCCGCCGCCTACCCAGATGAGCAGCAATCCGTAGACGATTGTCAGGATTGTCAGGAGCGATCCCAGCACGAGCATTCTTCCGACGAGCTCGTGGAGGTCGAGAAGCCGGTAGCGAAACAACGTCTGCGACAGAAAGTAGAGGTAGAGAACGGTCAGGAGAGGACCAATGGTTGGAAACGGGATGCCGATGCGGGGCAGGAAGTCGCACAGCGAGAGAGTTATCGCCACGAAACCTGTCACCATCAAGTAGCGAATGCGGGCCTTCTCTACTCTGGGAACAGTGGCGCGATACTGGAGATAGAGGCTGATCACGCACCGATAGAGGCCGCCAAAGACGTAGGCGGCAAAAGGCACCTCGAACCATAGCTCTTGGTGAATCGGCTCGAAGAGCGCGCCGTACGTCAATGCAACGCCCCAGCCGGCTGCCGAAGCATAGGTGACTGCTGGCAGGCGCATCGTTACGCCGATTCCTGGTTCGGCGAGGAAGGCCCGGAAGAAGCGAAGCGCGGTAGTCGGGATGAAGGCAGCCGGCCATAGCGCTGCCCAGTGAAACCAGGGATCGTCCACGACCGAGGCGGCGGCAAAGGTGAGTAGGTAGTAGGCGGCCAGAGTGACAGTGAGGACCGCGAAACGTACGTAGGTCGGCTGGCGGCGATCGCGCAGCAGCACCGAGACGCCGATTGCCAGCGCCATGATCGATGCAAGGAGCGCGGACAGCGCCTGGGTCTTCATGGCGTCCTGTGCCAAACACAATCGACAGATTCGTTTGTAATTACAACAAAATCCAATCTGCAAGAACCGCTGGATGAAGGCATGAATGGCACGGACTCAAGGTCCAGGCGGCCGTTTTCCATGGCAATCGGACCCGGACATGGCGGTTTCCGACAGCTTCGCCGGCTGGTTTCCCGGCCAATTCGTATTCGATGACGCAATGAACTCCCAGGGCACACAACTCTGCCTTTGCTACTCCGGCTCAACGCCGCCACCCGTCGATGAGAAAGAGGTTCACGCCGCTTGGCGATAGTAGTACTTGAGAATGCCGCCCAGCCGTTCCCGGTGCTCGACCGGAGCATTGGTGTTGGCCGGCTGCTGGAGCGCCACGATGAGCTCGTTGCCGAGCCCCTGGTGATTCCGCTCCTCGTGATAGTGGACGAGATACTCCCGCACTGCTGTGCGAAGGTGGCCCTCTCCGAGAAGAATCAGTCGATCCAGGCATTCCGATTTGATAGACAAGACAAACCTTTCGGCGAAAGCATTCAAATTCGGCGACCACGGAGGAAGCCGCAATGGCTTGGTGCCGCTCGTTTTCAGAAGCCGCCGAAACGCGTCGGTGTACAGCGGATCGCGGTCGAGAATCAGGTAGCGTTTGCCTCGCAGGAAGCCTTCCTCTGCGTCGGTGAGGTTGCGAGCAATCTGCAGCATCCATTGGCCATCCGG
>JAZDLZ010000381.1:0-5792 GCA_043801535.1 Pseudomonadota bacterium | reverse complement strand
GCCGCGCGTTGCTCCGGGGAATCCGCGAAGGCTCGGTTGTCGTGCTCGTAGCCGCACCGGGATTCCAATCCTGGGAAGGAACAGTCAGCGTCCGGGCTGGCCAGCAGAGCGATCTCGACGTTCCTCTGAAGCCAGACTTGGAGAAACAGCGGGATGCCAGCACACGGGAGCCAGCGAGTAGACTGGGGCAGGAGCTAGAGAGAAATCTGAGAGCTACGGACGCAGACAAGAGACGTCGCTCGGCACCGCTGTTCCGCACGCTTGCATGGACGAGCGCTGTTGCCACCGCCGGGGGCATCGCTTCCTTCACGATCACTGGTCTGCGGGTGAGAAAGCTCGAGGAGGACAAGATCGCCAGGATCCGGCAATCCTGGGCCAACCAGGAAGAAGACCAGCGCATTACCAGTGTAGCCGATGGCTGTGCCGAGGCAGAGATCGACGGCTATGCGCCGGTGAGGGATGTTTGCCGAGAAGGCAAGCAGATGGCCACTCTCACCAACGTGCTCATCGGCGTAAGCACCGCGCTCGCAGTTGCAACCGGCTACTTTGCGTTCAAGGGATTCTTGGCTTCCGAGGAGTCGCCGCGGGGTGAGAAGAACGGTTCCTCCTCCACGCCACGTATTACCGTTACGCCGTTGCTCTTGCCGTCGGGAACGGGGCTCGGGACTACGATTCAGTTCTAGAATCTAGAGCACCGATCGGTGCTCTGGCCGGGTCAGATCGACGGGACTCTCTCGAAGGTGCCATTCTCGAGGAGAAGCTCGACGCGCCACCGACCGTGCGTCTTCACTGCGGCAACTCGGGTCTCGCCGGCGGGTTCCTTGCCGGTGATGATTTCGACGATGGCATTGTCCTGGTTGCGTTCGCGCACTGCGGTCGAGAAGACTCCTCCTGATTCCGAGCTCGCTTTCAACTCGAGCATGTCGGCGGCGCGATAGCGACGAGAGCCGCCAACAGTGTTGGTAGCTCTCTCAGCCGCTGCCGCAAGCCAGTCTCTTGTCCGTGGGCCGAGGAGCTCGAAGACCGTTGTCGTGTCGCCTGCCCGGGCTGCAGCGATCAAGGCTCGTACTGCTCCGTCGGGGCTCGAATCCAGTGGCTCGCACCCGAGCTTCCCTAGCACCAGAGCCAGGGTCAGAACGACACTGCCCAGGGCAGCAGCAAGGAGACGCCGTCGTTTCCCTGTTAGCGCGACGCGGAGCTCGGTGAGCATGGCGCTCTTTTTCTCTACTGCCAGATACCAAGCAGTCGGCGCACCCGTTCGAGAGTGGCTCGCGCAGTTTCCCGGGCCTTGGTTGCGCCCTCGAGGAGCGTTTGCCTGACCGTGCTCGGATTGGCGGCAAGCTGGTTTCTCTTTTCTCTGATCGGTCCAAGGTGAGCAATCACTACGTCGGCCAGCACGTTCTTGCATTCCAGACAACCGATAGTCGCACCAGTGCAGCCTTGGCGCACCCATTCGAGTCTTTCGGTGTTGGAGAAGCAGGTGTGAATGGTGTAGAGATTGCAATTGGCCGGATTACCAGGGTCCTTGCGCCTCACTCTCGCAGGATCGGTCGCCGCGGTGGACAGCTTCTTGCGGATGGCGGCGTCGTCTTCGCTGAGCGCAATCGTGTTTCCCAATGACTTGGACATCTTGGCCTGTCCGTCGAGCCCAAGAATTTTCGGGGTAGCGGACAAGAGCGCTCTGGGCTCGGCAAAACAGTCGCCATGACGAGCATTGAACTTGCGAACGATCTCTCGAGCCAGCTCGAGATGCTGGAGCTGGTCCATGCCGACTGGTACGACGGTACTGTCGTACAGCAGGATGTCCGCGGCCTGCAGCACCGGGTAGCTGAACAAGCCCAGGTTGATGTTGTCGGGTTGCTTCTCGGACTTGTCCTTGAACTGGGTCATCCTCGACAGGTCACCGAACGTCGCGACCGTGCTGAGAATCCAACAGAGCTCGGTGTGCTCTGGCACGCCGGATTGGACGAACAACACCGAACGCTCGGGCGTTATTCCGCACGCGATCAGGTCAGTCGCCATATCGAGAGTACGAGCAGCCAGAGCCATTGGGTCGTAGACTTGGGTAATGGCATGGTAGTCGACGACGCAAAAGAAACAGCGGTACTGCTCTTGCAAACCAAGCCAGTTGCGGACGGCACCGAGATAGTTGCCGAGGTGCAGCTCACCGGTGGGTTGAATTCCGCTAAAGACCGTCTCCATTAATCAATGCTTGTACTTGCAGGGAGTTATGACGTCAACTACAGTTTTCCATGTCCAGGCAGAATGCCAGCCGCCCCTCGCGGCGAGGAGGCATCAATGACTCACAAGCTTCGTTCGTCGCCCCTAGTGGGGCTCTCTTTCGCGGCGCTTTGTAGCCTGGGCGCCACGGGGTGTATCATCCACGACACATCCCCCCGTATACATGGCAACGGCTATGTATACGCGTCGGGCAGTGTCGCCATTGGCAGTCCGGGGTACGTTCAAGTGACCTCCCTGCCGCCCGATCCGATCTACGAAGAAGTAACTCCGACACCATACTCAGGCTGGGTATGGATCGGAGGATACTGGCATTGGAGCGGGTATGAGTGGGTCTGGATGCCCGGTCATTGGGAAGCGTCCCGGGTGGGGTACATCTTCGTTGAGCCCTACTATCACCACCACGACGGATTCGGCTACGTGTACGTTCCCGGCTATTGGGAACACCGCACTCGTGTTCCGAGCACGGTCGTCATTCGACACGACAGCCGGCATCGTCCGCCAACCGGTAGGTATCAGCCCGGCTCAGTTACCGTTTCCAGAGGACGTTCGATGGTTGGGGGCAACCGGGGTGCGCCGCCTCCGGCTGGACGAGGTAGTGCTACGACCGAGGGAAGACGGCACCAGGCGCCAGCAGATTCGCGCGGCAGCAGCGGCAACGGCAGCGGTGGAAGTGGAAACAGCGGCAGCAGCGGTGGCGGGAACGACAGGGGCGGGTGGAGCCAAGGGAGCGGACCTGAGTTGAGGCCTGCTCCCGGCCAGAGCCGGCGCGGAGACCAACGCGACAACCAGAACGACAGCCAACGCGAAAACCAATACGAGAAATCGACTGGCCGCGAACAGGTAGTAGTGCCAGCCCAACCCGTGGACGGACGCGGTCGAGTGCCAGTCCAACCCGTAGACGGACACGATCAAGTGGTAGTGCCTTCGCGACCTGCCAGCGGCGGCAGCACGATCGGCGGCGGGGTAGTCGGTGGCAGCAGTAGCGGAAGCGAACGGATCGTCGTACCAGCACGCGAACAAGGACGGACCACCACGGTGCCAGCTCGAATCGACAGCGGTGCTGACAGCGGCGTCGACAGAGTCGTGCCAGCCCAGCCGGCAAACGGACACGGTCGAGTGGTAGTGCCAGTCCAACCCCCAGTCCAACCCGTAGACGGACACGATCGAGTGGTGGTGCCTTCGCGACCTGCAAACCATCGGGGACGAACAGTGGATCCAATAGAACCCTCACGGGGAAAGCCCCCTCTGATCCGCCAGTCCGAGGACGCAGCGCAAGACTCGAGCGAGACTGCCGGCAAATCTGGCGGCAATGCCGTCGGCGATGACCCGTCGCTACGAACGAGATCAACCACTTCGGCAGGCTCTGGCCAACCCGGAATGGTTACCCCTCCTCCTCCAGTGCTGGAAAGGCAACCGCGACCAGGACCAGCACAGCGACCGCCAGAAGGGATTCGACCTCGAGTGACGCCCTCCGCAGTGGCACCACCCCAGCAAACCGGCGCGCGTGCAATCAAGCCCACTGTTCAGAGCGGCAAAACGGACAAGAAAAAGAATCCAGCCGCGAACACGACCCGAACGAGATAGCTCATAGCGTAGCCCACCACCCTCGGGCAGCTTCGCTACGCCTCGCCCAATACGCGATGGCGTCTCAGCAATTCGCGCAAATGATAGCGAGTCAAGCCTGCTTCTCTCGCTGCCTGGGAGACGTTCCCTCTGTGCCTTCCCATGAGAGCGTGGAGATACTCCCGCTCGAACGATGCGACCCATCGTCGTTTGATTTCCTTGAACTCGAGGCCGGCAGTCGCCCGCCGCGAAGTCGTCGGGGCTGCGTTTCCGTTTCCGCCTGCGTCTGCGTCTACGCCTGCGCCTACGTCCGCGTTTGCCTTTGTCTTTGTCTCCGTGGCCATGGCAGTTTCGGTTGCGGCGGAGCTGCGTCGGCGCGGGCGGCAGCCGGCCGCGGCTTTCCCAACTGGGAACACCGAGCTGAGAGCGAGATCGGCACGAGTAATCTGAGAGCCCTCGGCCAGCATCCCGGCGCGTTCGACGACATTGCGAAGCTCGCGGATGTTGCCGGGCCACGACTAGTCGGTCATGGCAGCCAGGGCGTCGGGCGCCAGAGTAATCCTCCTGGCCAATTGCCTTTCGACGTCGGCGAGAAAGGTGGCGGCCAGGCTGGGAACGTCCTCGATTCGATTACGCAAGGGCGGCACCTCGACCAGCACGACGGCAAGTCGGAAGAAAAGATCCTCGCGGAACGAGCCAGCGCCGATCATCTTCCGCAGGTCGCGATTGGTGGCTGCGAGCACCCGGACATCGATCTTGATCGTGCGGTCGCTCCCTACTCGTCGGATTTCCCGTTTCTCGAGGACTCGCAGCAACTTGGGCTGCAGGCCCAGGTCTAGCTCACCGACTTCGTCGAGAAATATCGTTCCTCCGTTCGCTTGCTCGAAACAGCCACGATGCACGCCGACGGCGCCGGTGAAAGAGCCCTTCTCGTGGCCGAACACGGTGGATTCGACGAGATCCCTCGGGATCGCGCTGCAGTCGAGCACGACAAAAGGCTTGTCCTTGCGGGAAGAGGCGTCGTGGAGAGCACGGGCAACCACCTCCTTGCCAGTGCCGGTCTCGCCTGTGACGAGGACGGAGAGGTCGGTCGCGGCGATCCTGGCGAGGCTGGAAAAGACATCTCGCATTGCTGGCGTCGAGCCGACGAGCCCCTGAAAATCGTCGCCGGGACAGCGCGGATTGCCACTGGAATCATGTATCTCGGGGCAGTGCGCCACCGCGGAGCCTTCCATACCTGAGTTTTCGGCAGGACACAGTGTACGGTTGCGCGTTCCCGTGTTCTTTTTTGTTAGTTGATCCAGCGATCGTGATCTCGATCGCGACCATTGTCGCCCGAGGCGCCGCCCTTGAGCACGCGATGCTGTCGCCGCCACTGCCAGCGGTGAAAGCGGTCAAGCAACTGGGCAAAGAAGCCCTTTCCGCTAGCGTAGACCCAGGCGACTCCCATGGCCACAAAGCAGCCCGTACCGCTGACCCACTGTTGTCCCAGGAGTGTCAAGAGAAGCAGCAGCGCAACGACGACGAGCGTGAACGAACGTGCGCTGACCGGTCGCAGGAAAAGAAACTGTACTGGCTGGTTGGCGAAGACAGTCCCGAAGGCGGCAATGGATCCGTAGATGAACGGGGATAACCCCGACACTGGTAGCAGTGGGGCGAGAGCCAGGCCAACCAGGGCCGAGGCAAGATTGCCAGCAAGACAGGTGAGCGCCAGTAGCGCGAACAGACGTTTGGTGCCCAGGTAGCTCTCGAGCAGCGGAACGAAGAACCACAGGAGCAGGACGTCGAATACCAGGCTGAATATTACGACGTCTCTGGTTGCGGTGACATCGACGAGACAGGTGGTGGCGAGTTTCCAGAGATGGCCAGAAAGCAGGGAGCTCGGTGTCAGTACGAGCCAGCGGTAGATATTGTCTCGGGCGGTGTTTCCGCCGAGAACGAACAACAGAAAGAAGACGATCTTGGCCGTAAGTATCCAGGAGACGCCG
>JAZDLZ010000374.1:0-3564 GCA_043801535.1 Pseudomonadota bacterium | reverse complement strand
GCCTAGATTCAATGACAGTTCTCTGCTCCTGCTCGCCGCCCTTTCGACGCTGCTCCTATCTGGCTGCACAGACGCTCTGGACATCGGCCATGAGGTTGGACAGTTTCCCGTCGTCTATGGCAACGACGGCAGGCTGGATGTGTATCTGCATCCCGACGACCGGCTACAGCAGCTTGCCATGCGCTCGACCGTCGCCCTCATGGAGGAATCGACTCTCGACATGTCCGATCCGCAAGATGTGAAGCTAATCGCGCCTTGTCTCGGCGACTACTACCAACTCTGCCCAACCGAGCGCTTTGTCGACGATCCCGTTGCCGCGGACTGCTCCGGGACGCTCATCGGTGATGACTTGGTCTTGACCGCCGGTCACTGTGTCAACAACGCCACGTGTCCGACCACTCGGCTGGTGTTCAACTACTACAGGGACGCACCGGACAGCTCTGCCCCCATAACCAGTGAGGACGTCTTCTCTTGCGCGCAGGTCGTCGCCCGCCAGGCGCCATCGATCGCCCAGATCCAGGAATTCGCAGTTATCCGTCTCGATCGGCGCGCCGTGCCACGCTTTGTTCCGGCGCCCATCAGACAATCGCGCGAGGCATTGACGCTCGGCAGTGCGGTCGCGATCATCGGCTTTGGCGGGGGAATCCCGGCCAAGATCGACGACAGCGGCATGGTCTGGGACGGCCGGGCGGCGACGCTCGACTACTTCGTTACCAGCACGGATAGCTTTGGGGGAAACTCTGGATCAGCCGTCTATGACCTCGGCACCTATTCGATAGCCGGGATCCTCGTCCGGGGCTCCGCCGACTATGCCTTCAACTCCGCGCGCGGGTGCAATGAGGTCAACACTCTCGGCGAAAACTCCGGAGTCGAGAAGGCGGTCTATGTCCACGCAGCTATCGATTCGCTGTGCGCTAACGAATGGTCACCGGTCTGTGCCAACCAACTCTGTCCCCACCAGTACTGTCCCCCTGGCAGCGATTGCAGATATGGCTTCGAAGACAACGGGCTGCCGTTCAGCCTGAAACCGTATCGGGAACTCTTCCGGGCGTCGACCAACAACTGGTGGACCATGACCTTCGAGCTCCACAGATTTCCGACCACTCTGCCCGTCTCGATCCTCGATTCCGATGACAGACTCATCGCTCTTGGTGACGGCAAGGTTAGTTTTCCCGCGAAGGCTGGTGCTCCCTACTATGTCATAATCGACGGCTACGACGAAGACATGGGCGAGTGGGGAATCCGAGTCTCGTGTGGGAGGTCAACGTGCGGCAACTCGATCTTGGAGGCCGATGAATTCTGCGACGACGGCAACCTCCAGGCCTGGGATGGTTGTTCTCCGGACTGCGGATTCGACGGCGACCTGAATCGCGACGGAGAGCTCACTCCCCAGGACGCCCTAGTCGCGTTCAGGTGCTACCTCGATCAGACGAGGTGCCCGAGCTACGCCGACGTCAACGGTGATGGAAGCGTGACGCCGGGCGACGCGCAGTGCATCTTCCGTGCTTACCTCGAGCAGCCATCCTGCCTCGACCACTGACCCCAACTCATCAAATCAGGGTTTGACAGCGACAACGAAGGCGCACGGAATCTTGAATCTCACGACCTCACAGGAAGCAACGGCGAAGTCGGCCAGTTCCATCAGCGCCAGGAAATCGCGCACTGTCCAGCGAGATTGACTGATTGGCGACCCAGACTATTCATCCTCGCCATTGCTTCTCTTGTCACTCCTGCTGACGTTGGCCAAGTTTGTGGTCCCGGCGTGGCTCGTTCTCGGGCGAATGAGTGGCCTCTCGCTCGCGCAGCTCGGTTGGCAGTGGCGCCCGCTGAGACGGAACCTGACCATGGGCGTGCTGGCGTTTCTGCTCATAGCCGGAGTCGACCTCGCAACAGGCGGAATCGCAGGGAGTAGTCCTGTCGTCATGGCGAAGGGTTGGATCCTCGGCATCTCTCTCGCCCAACGGCTCCTGGTGTTGTTACTGGAGCCGGAAGGGATAGCGGCCGATAGTCATTGGCGGGCCATTGAACTTCGGGAAGTGGGCGCTCTGAACCGCGGCGGCCACGCAATGGCCGGTTTCGGTGCCGCTGAACTTTTCGTCGACGACTTCGACGCTCGATACCTCCCCGTTCGGCTCGATACGGACGCGAATATTGACGGTGCCGCCGACGCGATACTTGGCATAGCAGGCTTCGACTCTGGCGCGGATCGTTGCCATGCCTTTTCGAATGTCCTCTCTGGACAGCGACGCAGCGAGCTGGGCACCGCCAGCAGTCGCCCCTGCTCCCCCCTCGCTGGGCTTGATTCCTCCGCCGACTGCCTCGTTCAGTATGTCGTCGAGCGGTCGGGCTGCCTTCGGGGTGTCCTTGGCAGGCCCGTTCGTAGGCGTGTCGGTCGTAGCCACGGTCTTTGACTCGCTAGCAGTGGCCGCCTGCTGCCCGGGCACGACGGCGCTCCCTGCCGAGACGGCAGTGCTCTTGACCGTGCTCGCTCCAACCCGAGTCTCCTCAGCCGTGGTTGTTCCAGAGGCTGCCTTTTCGAGCGTCGTTTTCTCGGGACGAGTTGCCTCGTGGCGCACCTCCGCTTCGCCAGGCGGCCTGTCACCTTCGGGAGTCTTGGCGACTGCGGTATCCAAAGCCTTGGCTGCCGATTCCCCCGCTGAAGACGCCGGCTGCTCCGTTCCTTGACCTGGCTCGGCAGTTGCCGTTGCTGGCGCGGCGCTCCCAGTTCCCGGAAGCGCTGGTTGGGATTCGTTGACACTGGCACTGGCACCGACTGCAGAAGCCGGGGCTGCCGCTCTCTGCACCCCTGCAGCAACCGATGGCGGGCTGTCGCCAGCTCTATTGTCGCCCATGTAGAGAACGACTCCCACGACGACGATTGCAGCAAGAAGACTCAACCCGAGCCACGGCCCTCGGGCACTGGCGGCTTTGTGAACCGCTTTCCCGCCGGCGTCTTCTGCCGGTGCGGCTGTCTCACGGCCAGGCTCTGGGAGAAGCACTCCTCCAAGCATGGCGGGCGAGGACGCCTCCAGGAGCGCCCCATCGCTGTCTTGGTCTTCTTCCTTGACGGCCAAGCGCTCCATTGTCGTTCTTGCAAGCGAACGGATCTCGTGAAGACCAGAAGCTTCCTCGCGCTTGCTGTTCTGCTTGCCTGCTCCCCCAGTCCGGACAGAGGAATCCTCTGTCTTGCGATCACTTGAATCGATCGTGCCCATTGCCATTGAACGCCTCCTGCTACTTCGTTACACGACTCGACGGTTCTTGTTGAAGTTTTTTCCGTCGAGCAGAGCTGCTCACGCAATATCGCCAGTGGCGACAGCCGATAAGAATAGCAAGTTCCCGAGCTGCAAGCCCACGATTATTGTGCGTTCTGCCAGCGATGATCCCATCGGTAGGCGCGTTCATCGCATTCCCTTGCCATTTAGGGCATTTGCGCTGGCACTTGCGCTGGTGCTGGTGCCGGTGCTGGTGCTGGTGCCGAGCTCGTGATCGGGGGTGTGTCCCGGAGAGTCGACGGCGATTGCTCGATCGACGGTGGCCAACCGATTGATTTGATCCGGGATT
>JAZDLZ010000358.1:0-5727 GCA_043801535.1 Pseudomonadota bacterium | reverse complement strand
CCGCGGGATCGGCACAGTCATCCGGAATGCTGGCCAATCTCCCAAAATAGTCCTCGGCCGCAACAACGTCTCCACACTCCCGGGCAGCGCCAGCCAAGTACCGGAGCGAGGGCCGATACAAGGCATCGAGCTCCAACGCGCGCTGGTGCGCCTCGCGAGCCGCCTCTGGCCTGCCCAAGGCGTGGTCTTGCACGTCGGCAAGGCGGGCAAGGAGGACCTTCTGGAGGTCAGGACGCCTGGCAGCAGCGCGGATTTTGCGTCCGAGCACGCCCGCGACTTTCTCGTAGTCACCCATTCGGGCGTGGATTAGCTCCAGCGAATCCAGGGCCGGCATGAAATCGGCGGCAGATCGCAGGGCCTCTTCGAGGAGAAGCGCCGCCTTCTCGGTGTCCCCCAGTCGATCGCGCAGGAGCTCGGCGGCACGACAGCGCTGTTTTGCCCGCGCTGTTGCTGGCTCTCCAGTTCGTTCGTCCCTGGCCGCGGCAGTCAACGTCTCGGTTGCTAGCCGGAAATCTCCTTGACGTTCGTACAAGTCTGCTAGCCGGCGCCAGGCAGCAGCAAGGGCGCTCCCGTTTGCCTCGGCGGTGTCGACCGCTGCCCGATAGGCGGCGATCGCCTCCTCCTCTCGCCCGCATCGCTCGAGCGCCATTCCCAGGCGTCGCCCAGCCTCGGCCCGCTCATTGGCAGCAGTATCGGGCAGGAGCGCACGGTAGGCCGTGACAATGTCGTCCCAAGAACGACTCTGCCAGGCGGCCTCGGCCCGGATCCGGGAAGCGGCAAGATTGTCGGGAGCGAGCTCGAGAGCTCGACGAGCTCGAGCAACAGCTTCGCCGATCGTCCCGAAAGCAAGATAGGCCTCGGCGGCGGCAACAAAGGCGGCCGCTCGTTCGCTCTCGTCGGTTTCCTCTTCTGCCAGCATATCGAGCTGGGCGGCCCGTCCCTGATGATCACCAACGACACCGAGGGCTTGGGCGAGGAGACGGCGGGCGTCGCGCCTTGGCTCTACCAGAGGAAGAGCGACCGCGAGCCTTTCAGCCGCACTGGCAGCATCGCCAGTCGCCAACAATAGCTCGGCATGCCGAACCAGGAGCGCGCCGCGCTCCGCCTGGTCGTCCTCGCCACCGCCGTGCTCGAGCCAGGCCTGCAACCACGAGGCTTCGCTGGCAATGTCACCCCGCAACCTCGCCGAGAGCGCAAGCCTTCGGGCAGCTTGCAGCCCCGAGCTGCTGTCCGGTGACAGACGGTAGGCGTTTTCGAGGGCGGCCCGACAGCCGCTTTCGTCGCCCATGTTCTCGAGAACCCGAGCGCGGAGAAGCTCCAGGTCGGCTGCCACGTCATCGGTGGCCGAAGCGACAGCCCGAGCCAGAACTGCAACACAGACCTCGGGACGCTCAGCTTTCTCTTCGAGCAGAGCCAGCGCCACAAGACTATCGGTATCAGGGGGACTCGCCTGGGCAGCCTCCTCGAGACGCTGCCGCGCTTCTTCGATACTCCCCCCGTCCAGGTACAGGCGCCCAAGCTCACGGAGAGCTCGATTCCGCCGGCGATCTCCGGCTGGGAATAGCTCTGCCAGACGCTGAAAACAGGCGATCGCCACATCCTTGTGCTCGGAGCGATCGGCGAGCACGGCGCACTGCTCGACGAGCTCGATGTCGTCAGGCGATAGCTCCAGAATCCTTCCCAAATGCTCGGCGCTGCTCTCTTCGTTGCCCGAGGACTGCTCGAGCTCGGCCAACCTCAGGTGAGCCCTCGTCTGGCTACCAGTGTCATCCCCGCCTGCCTGCAAATCGAGGAGCCGTCCGAAAGCGTCGATGGCGGCGCGAACGTCTCCCTTCATTGCAAGGACGCGGCCCAGCGCTTCCCAGCAAGCAGCATTGCCGGCGTCGAGCGCCACCGCCTGGCTCAGTGTCTGTCTGGCTCGTTCCGGATCGGCCAATCGATCGAGAAACAATTCTCCCAGACGGAAGAGGGCCTGAGCTTTTTCGACGTTTTCGGTAGCGTGATCTGCTTGGTGACGCAACAGACGGACGAGATCCTCCCACCGCTGCAGGAGCCCGTACCGCCCGATCAGCCATGCCACTGCCTCTTCGTTCTCTGGCTGCCGCTCGAGAATGTACTCGTAGAACGGCGCACCTTTGTCTGCCTCACAATTGCTCAATCGGCGAGCCACAGACAGAGCAGCGTGAAGGGCCTCGTCATCGTTGCCAGCAGACTTGGCGATTTCCCAGATCCGGGCGAAGTGCTCGGCAGCGTCCTGGCCACGGTTGCGCTCTACCGCCGCCGTTGCCAGGGCAAGAAATGCCGGAGAAAAGTCTGGCCAGCGCACCAAGCTCTCGTGGGCAAGCTTTTCTGCTTCTGGAAGCGTGGTCGCACGGGCGCACAGTACTGCCAGGGCCCGTTCGGTGGCAAGACGAGCCTCTTCGGAGTCGTCGAGCGAGCCGCAGGCGCGGTAGGCAGTCAACGCACCATCGAGATCACCCCGAAGGAGACTCTGGTCGGCATCGCGTAGCGCTTCGGCCGAACGGAAGAACGACGCTGCCAGGGAACGAGCAGAGAGCACAGTACCGCCAGTGCTGCTGCTCTCGGTGCCAGGAGCGTCAGAGCAAATAGCGGCGGCAGCGGCGTCGCCGGCGGCGGAACCTGCTGCGCCGTAAACACTGGCGTCGTCGGCGTTGGCAGCGACGTTGGCTGCTGCTGCGTCGCTGGCGGCGGCGGCGGCGGCGGTGGCGACATGATCCGGCTGCCGACCCGGCTCTCCGAGTTGATAGCGGATGCGCACGCCGACCAGAGGGTCCACCTGTATCTCGCGAATAGGAGCCTTGGTGCAGTCTGGCAGCCGCCAACCGGCTTGAGGCAACCGCTGCCAGAGCGCCGCTTCCAACGGCAAAATCAGCGCCTGCCCTAGCCCTGAAACAGACACCAGCTCATTGGGAGTAGCGACAGTCCGACTGTCGGAAGGTGACTGTAGTGGCGCTCCCAGAACGGAACAGAGCAAATCGTGGCAGACCAGCGGAGCGGATCTTCGCAGGGATCCGTAGCAGAGGAAACCGGCCACACCGATTCTCAGGCCGGTCTTGAGGCCGGCTCCATGGGCATCGCAGAACACCCTGGCGGTGAAATCAATTGCTGGCTGGCTGATCCCGATGCTCCCCGAAGCTTCCAGGCAGCCTTGGCCAGGCCGAATCACCACGTTGTTGAAGCCGGCCTGCTGCAAATCGGCGTCACGCCGGCCGACCACCGCTTGGAGGGCAGCGACGGACGTTCGTAAAACAGCCAGGCTGACGAGACAGCGCCGGCGCTGGAAACGCTGCGGGTCGGCACTGGCACCGTCGCCGCCGCCAACGACAACGCCAGGTACCTCGAGCTCGAGCTCCTCAATCGTCGCCCATTCCAAATCCATTGGGCTCCGCAATACGAGGATTGCTCGGCCGTCCAGAGTCCGCACATCGAAGTCGAGAGCTTGGCTCTCCCTAGAGATCGGACCAATTGGGGTGCTCGCGATCATCTACTGCTCATTCGGCCTGCGCGCCAGAGCCTATCACAACGCAGCTTCGCCGTAACCGAAACGGGAGCTGCCTCTGGAATCCAGAGCGTCTGCTTGCCTGTGCTTTCGAGTAGTACATGGTGGCGGTGCTCTAGCTCCACCGGAATATCTTCAATGTTATCAAGAAAGAAACCGCACCGAAAAGGGCGAGGAGCAACGCTTGGGGTGCGACATCCAGTGCTCCGGCGCCTTCGTTCATGACCGCGCGCATCGAATCGATGAGAGCAGTCAGCGGGAGTAGCCGAATCAGCGGCTGCATCAGCTCCGGAAAACGCGCGGAAGAGAAGAAAACCCCCGAGCACACAAACATTGGCATCATTACCACGTTGACCAGACCGCTCACCGTATGGGTATTCTTTGCCCTTGAGGCGACAAGCAGCCCGATCCCGGTGAAAGCCAAGGCGCCCAGGTATGCCATCCCAACGAGAAGGAGGAGCGATCCTTGGACGGAGACCGAAAAAACCAGATAGCCGAAAAGCGACAGCGCAAGGAGCTCGATCGCCAAGAACAGCAGGCGAACGAGAATGAAGGAAAGAAGGAAATGGCTTCGCTGCATCGGCGTTGCCGCCAACCGCTTGAGCAACTTGCGGGTACGCGTCTCGACGATTCCCCAGCCAATTCCCCACATCGCGCTCGACATTATGTTCAATCCGAGCAGGCCTGGAATCAGGAAGTCCACGTAGCGACCTCCAGGCTGGGTAATGTGAGCGTCGATCGTCGGAGTGACGTCCGCGCGGCCGTCGGATCGCTGCAAGGCGTCGTCGATCACTGCCCGAGCTAGCCGACTTTCCGGTCGGGTCGGATCGAAAACGTACCTTCGAGGGGAGTCGGGGACGACGACCAAGGCCACCCGACCAGAACGTAGGGCCTGCCGAGCCTCATCGTGCTCCAGCAAGTCCACCACTATCCCAGGGCTTGCCGCCAGCGCGTCGCGCAGCGCCTCTGCTCCCGGCCCAGCTTCCACCGCCGCTGCCACTGGATCGGGTGGGCGAACGCGAAACGCCACTCCCAGACCCATGGTGAGAAGCACAGGGAAGCAGAAGGCCCAAAAAATCGTGCTCGGCTCGCGATATGAAAGGCGCAGCCTGGCGAGAGTGAGGAGCAACAACGGAGACCTGGCAAGCCAGCTGCTTGGCCGTTGCTCGAGTGAATGATCGCTACTTGGCAATACTCTTGTCCTCGAAACCCGTGTGCTGCACGAGGTTTATACATGAACATCGGGTGATTGGTAGTCGTTGTATGCTTGCAGTTTCGCTGCTGCTCTGTTTCGTTGAGTCTTCTGATGGACACCACCGATCTCGCAATCTTCTGTCGCGGTCTCGAAAAGCGATACCCAGGCAACGTCATGGCTGTCGCGGGGCTCGATCTGGCGATACCCCGCGGTGAGTGTTTTGGTCTGCTCGGCCCCAATGGCGCCGGCAAGACAACTACCGTCGAGATTTTCGAGGGGCTTCTCGAACCGACGGCCGGCCAGGTTTCGGTGCTGGGGCTGAGCTTGGACGCGCAGCACTCTGGAATGCTGCGCGAGAGGATCGGCATCACTCTTCAAGAAACGCACCTGCCGGATCGACTGACGGTCTTCGAGTTGGTTGCCCTCTTTCGCTCTTTCTATCCGAAGGGTCTCGATCCCGACGATGCGATCGGGCTCGTCTCGCTGGAAGAGAAACGGGACACCTACTATGAAAGGCTCTCCGGTGGCCAGAAACAGCGACTGGCAGTGGCCTGCGCCCTCATTGGCGATCCCCAGCTCGTCTTTCTCGACGAGCCGACCACTGGACTGGATCCGCAATCCCGGCGCCAACTCTGGAACGTCGTTTCCAACCTCAAGAACGACGGCAAGACCGTGCTTCTGACAACCCACTACATGGACGAAGCGGAACGTCTGTGCGACCGCGTCGCCATCGTCGATCGCGGCCGAGCCATAGCACTGGGAGCTCCTCGCGAGCTGGTCACTCAGGTAGTGGGGCGCGAAATCGTGGAGCTCGTGGTTGCCGATAGCGACAAGCCTCTCACAAGCGACAACCTTCTTCGCCTGCCCGCGGTTCAGGCAGTGCGCCGTCACGGCGACTCTTGGATGCTCACCGTCGCAGAGTCCCATATCGCCGTGCCCGCTCTGCTCCAAACCCTTGCCACCCTACAAGTGCCGCTCGAAAGGCTGCGCATTCAATCTGCCAGCCTCGACG
>JAZDLZ010000352.1:0-10408 GCA_043801535.1 Pseudomonadota bacterium | reverse complement strand
AGGCGCTGGGACTTGGCGAGCAAGAATGGCACCGTGTTGGGCAAGCACGATTCCATGGTCAAACGGCTGGCCATCAGTCCCGATGGCAGACTCCTGGGCACCCCGAGCGACGATGGTACCAGCCGTCTCTGGGATCTGGCGACTGGCAAGCCGAGCGCCGTGCTGCGCGGTCACCGTAGCGGAGTGAAGGCGTTCCTTTTCACCCCCGACAGCAGGCTGGCGGCCACTGTTGGCGGCGACGGCACCGTCCGTACCTGGGACGTTGCCACTGCTCGTCCCTACTGGCGGGCGCCGCTCTTGCTGCGCTCTCCCCCGCGCATCTTCACTCATCTCGGCTGGTCCCGGCTCGACATCGAGCGGAACGCAACGGGGGAAGATGCCACGGCGGTGGCGGCGGAAGCCACAGGGAACGAGGCAGCAGGAACGGAGATGGCGGCAAGAGGCACGCCAGAGCTACCGCCTTCTGCCGAGTCCTGGCGTCTGGCAGTGGAAGAGTCGGCCAGGATTGCGGTTCAGACGGCGGTCAGCGAGGTAGCAGGAACAAGAGCGTCACCCAATGGGGTTCCCGGCGGCGGCGACTTGCTGTGCATCCTTGCCTACGACGACGATCTTCAGCTCTGGAGCATGGCTGCGGACAGACTCCTGGCGAGCGTGCCCGCGAACAGCACGTTGGGATTCGCGAAGGAGGCGTCTTCCCTTGCGCGTCTCGCCGCCACCGGACACGGCTGTCTGGTACTGGCTGCCGGTCGCGCGTTTCTGCTTGCTGGGCCTGCCGCTGCCACCGCCGCCGCCGGCGCCGGCGCCACCGCCGCCGCTGCTCCAGTCAGTACGAGTGAATCGACTGGCGTCGCTGCTGCCGGCACTATCCGTGAGCTGGCGAGCAAGGCGAGCGCCATTGCCTTCCAGGCAGGGCGCATTCTCGTTGCCAGCGACGAGAAGGTGCTAGTGCTCGACGAGAACGGCAACGAGCTGGCCAGAGTGAATGTCGAGCAGGGCGCGAGCGCCATCGGCCTTGTCGACGGCGGCCGTCTCCTGGCAGTTGGCTACGACGCTGGCGACCTCGCGCTCTGGCCAATCGATCCAGGCGCTGCGAAGCCAGGATTCGGCTTCGAAGAGACGTTGCCTGCGGCAGTGGAGCGGATCAGCGAAGGCCCGCGCCAGACGTTGATAGTGGGTTACGCGAGCGGCCATCTCGGCATCTGGAGTCTGCAAACCGGAAAGAGACTGCGCCTCTTCAAGTTGCACGGCCCGGTCATTCACCTGCTCGTCGACAGCGAGTCCCGCCGTCTCTATGCCGCCACCGAGGTGGGGGACTACCGGGCGATCGATTTGACCGCGCTCTACCAGGACTACTGCGAGTTGCTCGCCGACCTCTGGAAGAACGTGCCGGTGATATGGCAGGATGGCATGCCGGTGCTCGCCTTGCCGCCGGCGAGTCATCGGTGTGCTGCGCGGAATACGACCAATGCCGAAACTCGATGACGCTCCGCCGGACCGGCGAATCCGAGACCCGCTGCCAATGATCATGATCGTCGGGCTAAGTCGGCTGGTCGAAATTATCTTGCCATCTAGAACACGATCCATCGCGGCTGGCTGCGTTGCTCGTCGGTATAAGGGCGGCTGCGAGCCCTCGCCGCCCCCCCGTCGAGCAAAGCTCAACGGGGCCCCCCCTTCCCTCTCTGCTCGATCCAAGGGCGGCTGCGAGCCCTCGCCGCCCCCCCATCGAGGGGACCTCGACGGGGCCCCCCCGCTACATACAGAGAGTATGCGCCCTCCTCGCGCCTTGCCCGCCGCGCGCCTCGTGTCCCATCTTGGCAAGATAGTTTTGACCAGCCTCCTGATGCTGGCAGGCGGGTTGCTGGCGTGTTCTCCGCCGCGGCAGGAGGCGCGACAGCCATCCGGTCCTGGGCCATCCGGTGCTGGGCAACACGGTGTCGGGCAACCTGATGCTCAGCGGCACGTGGCTCGCGTTGTCTGCCTGACTCCGTCGATAACCGAGATTGTCTGGGCGATTGGTGCTGGCTCGCTGGTGGTTGGAGTCGATCGCTTCAGCAACTATCCGAAGGAGGTGCAGGCGCTCCCGAAGGTCGGTGATTTCCTGTCGCCGAGCTTGGAAGAGATCCTCCGGCTCAAGCCCGATCTGGTGGTGAGCGACGCGGTGCAGGCCAGGATCGAGACGGTGCTGCGTCAGGCCGGCGGAGCACGGGTGCTCTCGGTGCCGATGCAGACTATCGAGGACGTCCGTCGGGCGCTGCTGGTCGTGGGTGATGCGCTGGGACACGGGGAAGGAGCAAGAGGTGCGCTGGCCGAGCTCGATGCCGCCATCGCCGCTGCCGCCACGACGGCATCCGCCAGGCAAGGCGGACCCAAGCCTCGGGTGCTGTTCGTTGTCGATCGGCAAATTGGCGGACTGGGTGGCATGGTTGCAGCAGGTCCGGACACTCATTTGCACGAGTTGCTTTCGCGAGCGGGAGCAGTGAACGTCCTGGTCGATGCTCCTGTCCGCTATGTACGGATTTCGCCCGAGGAGGTTATCGCTCGCCGGCCGGACGTTATTCTCGATGCGTCCCATACGACGGACATCGACGGCGCGCTCGCTGATTGGCAAGTGCTGTCGTTTGTCCCCGCGGTCAGCCAGCGTCGAGTGTACGTTCTGGGGAGCGACGGGATTGTCTCGCCTGGTCCGCGTCTCGGTTCTGCCCTGCGGCGGTTGACCGCGCTACTCTGGCCGGGCGATCCATCGTTCTCCGAGCATGTCTCCACCACCCACGCTATTGCCATCGGCGTCGATGCCCCTGCCTCTGCCACTGCTCTCCATTGATCGCGTCTCGTTTGCCTACGAGCACGCCGGCGGCGGGAATCGCAAGGTTCTTGCCGGAGTCTCGCTTGCCGTCTCGCCAGGAGAGATCGTGAGCGTGGTTGGCCAGAACGGGGCCGGGAAGAGCACTCTTCTCCGGCTTGCGGCTGGGCTGCTCCCGGCCGGATCAGGCTCGATTCGGATCGATGGCGTCGATCCTTGGGCTGCTCCGCGGCGCGTTCTCGCTCGGCAGCTCGCCTATTTGCCCCAAGACTACCACCTGGTGTTTCCTTTCACCGTCGTCGAGGTTGTGCTGATGGGACGGTATCCGTACCGCAGTCCGTGGGCGCTGGAGGACGACGAGGATCTGCGGTCGGCAATGGCGGCGCTGCGACGGTGCGACATCGAGCATCTCGCCAGTCGGCGATTCGACGCCATCTCGGGGGGGGAGAGACGGAGGGCTCTTCTCGCCCAGGCCTTCTGTCAGGCAGCCAGGCTCATTCTCCTCGACGAGCCGACTGCGTCGCTCGATCCTGCTCATGCTCTGGCAGTCTTTCGTTCGCTGGTCGAGGAGAAAGCAACCAGGAATGCGGCCGCGCTGATTGCGACTCACGATTTGAGTCTCGCCGCGCGCTTCTCCGATCGGCTGATAGTGCTGGCGAGTGGCCAAGTAGCAGCCACAGGTCGTCCAACCGAGGTGCTCCAGGCAGAGGAAGCGGTACGCGCTTTCGGGGTGGCTCTGCACGTCGGCTACCTGCCCGATGGCTCGCCCTTCGTGGTCTGGTGAACCAGATGCGGTGATGCGGGGGTCAACTGTCGAGGCTGGCCAAATGGCCGGCATTGAGGCTAGAGTCCGGTTGTGGCGTGAGCCGAGCTAGGCAGTCCGACATGTGCTATCGACCGTCGAATTTTTCGAGTGTGTCCCGATCGGTCAACGGGCTAGCCGTTCTCGGTCCCCTGTCCTTTGTTCCTAGTTCCTTGTTCAATTCCGACGACGACGAAGGAAACAAGGAACTAGGGACAAGGAACCAGGAGCTGGAACAGCCCCCCCGGTACGGCTCACACCCGAATAGGCGGCCGGAATCCCGGATCAAATCAATCGGTTGGCCACCGTCGATCGAGCAATCGCCGTCGACTCTCCGGGACACACTTCCCGTTTCGGTTGCGGCGGAGCTGCGATGAGGCTGACCCGCAGCAGGCTACTGCTCTACTGGGTTGGAGGGATGGTGCTCGCTCTCACGACGCTCGCCATCCTGCCGCTTCTCGGTGTGGTTGCGGATGCCGGCGGAGGACGTGCGGTGCGTTGGCTGGATATTCGCGGGGTGCTCGCTTCTCCAGCCAGCGACGAGGGACGGATCTTCTTCCTCTCGCGGTTTCCCCGTGCCCTGGCGGGAGCCATTGCCGGCGCCGGTCTTGCTGCTGCCGGTGCGGTCTTTCAAGCGCTGCTGCGCAATCCGCTCGCCGAGCCTTACACCCTGGGTGTCTCGTCGTCGGCCTCGCTAGGAGCGGTGCTCGCCATCAGGCTAGGCCTTGGCGAATCTCTTGGCTCGGCGGCGATCGCCGCCTCGTCCTTCGTCGGCGCCGGTGTTGCTGCCATCGTGGTCTGGCGCCTGGCCAGGGTCGGAGCGTCTCTTCCCTCGGCAACGCTCTTGCTCGCCGGCGTCAGCCTGACTTTCATTTGCTCGGCGGCCTCGATGCTCGTTCAGTACACTGCCAGTTTCTCCGAGAGCTATCGGATCGTTCGCTGGATGATGGGAGGGCTCGAATGGATTCCCTACCGCGAGCTGCTCCAATCTGGCGCAGTAGTAGCCTTCGGCTTGCTAGCGCTGCTCGGCATGGGTCGTCACTTCAACGCGCTGGCTGCCGGCCACGAAGCGGCAGCCTCGGTAGGCGTGGACGCGCACCGGCTGTCGCTGGTGGCGTTCGCCGCCGCATCCTTGATTGTCGGCGCGGTCGTGGCGCTCGCCGGCCCGATCGGTTTTGTCGGGCTCATCGTTCCCCATGCCGTCCGGGCACTGGTCGGCCCCGATCACCGGGTACTGCTACCGGCCTCGGTGTTCGCGGGGGCTGCAATGGTCGTGATCTGCGATACGGCGGCACGTCTGGTGATTTCTCCTGCGCAACTGCCGGTCGGAATCGTTACTGCGCTCCTCGGGGGTCCATTCTTCCTTTTCCTGCTCGTGCGCGAGAAAGCGCGGAGCAGCATATTCATGGGACGCTAGCGCATGGGTACCTTCGTTCTTGCCGCCGACACGATGGTCGACCACTTCCGTATTCTGCGACTGCTCGGCAAAGGTGGCATGGGTGAGGTCTACCTTGCCAGGGACACGCTGCTCGGCCGTCGAGTGGCGCTGAAAGTGATCAGTCCCGAGATCGTCGATTCCGAAGCTGCGGCCAGCCGTTTTTTTCACGAGGCTCGGGTCACTGCCTCCTTCGGTCATCCCAACGTCGTCGGCGTCTACGCAGTCGGCACGTTCGAGGGACGCCCCTATCTCGCCCTGGAGTATCTCGAGGGACAGACCCTGCGCCAGCGGCTCGACGAATCGAGACCGGGGATCCGGGAATCGATGCGTGTCGGGGCGGCGGTGGCCCGTGCTCTGGCAGAGGCTCACAAGCACCGGATTCTTCACCGCGATCTCAAACCCGAGAACGTCATCATCCCCAAGGACGGTCGCCTGCGAGTGCTGGACTTCGGCCTCGCCGAGATTCTGCCTGATCCCGCAGCGGCAGCAGGTGCTGGCGCAGCCACGGGAGAGAGCCAGCAGCACGGGAGCGAGAGTGGCGGAGCTACGGTCGAGACCGGAGGGCTCGAGCTTCGGTCCGATCCGGCGACGGCGAGGACGGTCTATGGCACGCCAGCCTATCTGGCGCCGGAGCGGTGGCGTGGCGATGGTGACAGTGAAGCCGGCGACGTCTGGGCGCTTGGCATCATGCTCTACGAGATGGTCAGTGGTCGCCGGCCCCTCTCGGCCCTGGCAATCGAGGCGTTTCGCGTTGCGGTATCCGGCGCGGATCCGATGCCAGCCTTGCCGAGCCAGCGTGAAGTGCCCGCCGAGCTGGCCGAGCTCATTGCCCACAGTCTGGACAAGACTCCGGCAGCACGGCCTGCGGCAGTCGAGGTCGCCGAGCGATTGGAGCAGCTGCTCCTCGGAAGCAAACGAGAGCGGCCAGCCGAGGAGAGCCCGTTTCGCGGCCTGTTTCCCTTTTCCGAGCGGCACAGCGACGTCTTTTTTGGCCGAGACCCCGAGATTGCGGCCTTCCTCGAAAGCATGCGCGAGCAGTCGGTGCTTCCAGTGGTGGGTCCGTCGGGGGCAGGAAAGAGCTCGTTCGTTCAAGCCGGGGTGATCCCTCGCCTTCGCGAACAAGGCTCCTGGTCGGTGTTCCAGTTCCGGCCTGGCAGCGATCCTTTCGCTGGCTTGGCGACCCGGCTCGAGCGCGGGGAAACAGCCAGGACCTTGGAGAGCTCGGCGCCAACGATGGCGACGGTCCAGCATCTGACCGGCTCGGTGAGCTTCAGCAGCGTATCTGCGCCGTGCGTTCGTGCGTCGACTGGTGCTGGTACCAGCGCCAATGCCAGCGCCGGTGCCAGCGCCAATGCCAGCGCCAATGCCAGCGCCAGCGCCGGTGCCACCGGTGGCGGCGATGCTGGTGCCGGTGCCGTTGCTGGTGCCGTTGCCGCTGTCTTGGGCGGCTCATTCTTGCCTGCCAGTCATGCTAGCGGCAGTCATGGCGGCGGCGAAGACCACTCGGTGCCTGGGGCAGAGGAGGGCCTGGCAATCCGTCTATTCCGCTCGCCGCGTCTCTTGAACCTCCTTCTACACCAACTGGCGGAGAACGAAGGCTCTCGGGTTCTGCTTTTCGTCGACCAACTCGAAGAGCTCTATACCTTGGTTGCCGACGAGAACGTCCGCCAGCGCTTCATGGAGGCGATCTGTACGGCTGCCGACGACCCTCTCGATCCGGTCAGGGTCGTGTTCACGGTGCGCGACGACTTCCTCGGCCGGATAGCCGAGGGCGCCGAGGTTCGCGCTGCGCTCAGTCGAGTGACGGTGCTACGTAGTCCTGGGACCGGCGCCTTGCACGAGATCCTCACCAGGCCGCTCGAGGCAGTTGGCTATCGCTACGACGATCCTCCTCTTGTCGAGGAAATGATCGTTGCGGTACGAGAAGAGCCGGCTTGTTTGCCGCTCCTTCAGTTTGCCAGCAAAGTGCTCTGGGATCGGCGCGATGCTGGCCACCGCCTGTTGCGCCGCGCAGCGTACCAGGCGATGGGTGGAGTCGCTGGTGCCCTGGCCGAGCATGCCGACGGAGTTCTCGAGGGGTTGTCGCCCGCCGAAGTACGGCTGGCCCGGGATCTTCTGCTGCGACTGGTAACCGCCGAGGGAACCCGAAGGGTGGTACCGATGAACGTTGCCCTCGAAGGGCTCGGATCGTCCGCTCGCGAAGTACTCGGCCGGCTAACCCAGGCTCGACTGATCACCGTGAGAAGGGGACGAGGCGACGATCGCGCGGAAGCAGTGCTCGAGCTTGTCCACGAATCGTTGATTCGCAGTTGGGCGCGGCTCGCCCGCTGGATCGACGAGAGTCGCGACGAGCTGGCGTTTCTCGCCGAGGTCGGACAGGCGGCGGAGCTGTGGGACAAGCGAGGCCGCCGGCCGGACGAGGTCTGGCGCGGCGAGGCGCTCTACGAGGCCAAGCGCAAGCTCGAGCGCTTTGCCGGACGAGCACCGGCGCTCGTTCTCGACTTCATCGCCGCCTCGGTCGGTCGCGAGCGACGCGCCCTGCTGCGCACGCGAGCGTTGATGGTCTTCGTGGTGACTTTTCTCGCTGGCATTGCCCTGGCTGCAGTGCTGGTGGCCCGGGAAACCCAGCGACAAAAGGAACAAGCCGAGGCCAGGCGCGCCGAGGCGCAGCGCGAGGGAGCCAAGGCCGCCATGGTGCGCGGTGACCTGCTCGAGGCGCGAGCCAAGCTGCGCGGCTCGCTCGAGACGCAGGACTCGCCGCTTGGCCGGGCTCTGTGGTGGCATCTGGATCGCGATTCTGTCGACTGGACCAAGGACATCGGCTCACCAGTCCACGGTGTCGCCTATTCCCCCGATGGTACTGTCATTGCCGTGGCGTCGGGGGAGAAGACCATCTATCTGGTCGACGCCCGGATTGCGACCGCGCGAGCTCTGCGCGGGCAGGACGATCAGATTCTCGACATTGTTTTCCCGACTGCCCGGTCGCTGGCGTTCGTAACCCTGTCGGGTACAGTCGGGCTGTGGGATCTGGAGCACGGCGCCGCGAGCGTGCTGGCGACCTATGGTCATCAAATACCTCGCCTTTCCGCCAGTCCCGACGGAACCATGCTGGCCATGGGCCTTCTCGATCGTACCTTGCGGGTGATCGATACTCGCTCTGGCAAGGAACAGCTCGAGTTGAGCGGCCAGGTATTCTCGACGGCTTTCGATCCATCCGGCGCAAGCCTGGCAGCAGGTGGTAACGACGGAACGATCAAGATCTGGGACCTCGCCACCAGGCAAACGCGCCATGTGCTCGCTGGTCACCAGGGTAGCGTGACCGACGTCGTATTCAGTCCCGACGGATTGCTCCTGGCATCGGCCAGCGACGATCGCACTGTCCGGCTGTGGCGCGTCAGAGACGGTAGCGAGCTCCGGGTACTGCTGGCGCACACCGGGCGAGTACGAAGCATCGCCTTCAGTCCCGATGGCCGGCTCCTGGCATCGGGGAGCTTCGACAAGACCGTTCGTCTCTGGGAGGTCGAATCTGGCCGGCAGCGAGCATCGCTCCTCGGACACAGCGAGGTCGTGTTGGGATTGGCGTTCAGTCCCGACGGAGCGTTCCTTGCCTCTGGTTCTTTTGACCGAAAAGTGCGCAAGTGGCGTGTCGGCAAAGAGGACTCCCGCGACCTCGTGGCTGGCCATCTTTCGCAGGTTCACGGGCTGAGCTTCAGTCCGGACGGGCGGCGGCTCGCTTCTGGCGGCGGCGACCAGACGATCCGGCTCTGGGACGCCGACTCCGGCGAGGAGACCGGCGTTCTTTCCGGTCACACAGCTCGGGTGGAGAGCGTTGCCTTCAGTGTCGACGGCCGGTTGCTCGCCTCCGGTAGCTACGATCGGACAGTGCGGATCTGGGACGTGGCTTCGGGGCGGCAGCAGCAGGCGTTGCCCGGTCACACCGAGTCGGTTCCCGATGTCGCGTTCAGCCCGGACGGAGCCACGGTGGTGTCGTGTAGTCACGACGGAAGCATCAGGCTTTGGGACTTGGTTGCGGGCAGCGAAAAGGCCACCCTGAGAGGGCACCGCGATGCAGTCTGGGGCATTGCCGTGAGCCCCGATGGTCGAACGATTGCCTCGGCCGGCCACGACGCCACGGTGCGGATCTGGGACGTGACGCGTCTCGCTCTCCTGAGAGTGCTCGAAGGACACCATTCACCGGTGTTCGGAGTTGCGTTCAGTCCCGACGGCTCGAGTCTCGCGTCGAGCAGCCATGACGGGACGATCCGTTGGTGGGACACGTCTACCTGGGTCGGTCGGGTGGTCGGTCGCAGCGAGGGAAGGTATCACTGGCTCGCCTATCACCCGGACGGCGTCAGGGTCGGCGTTGCCAGCTCCGACGGCACGGCGGCGATCTGGAACACCGCAACCGGCGCCAGCGCGGTTCTGCGTGGCCACCAGGGCGAGGTGAACTCCTTTCGTTTCAGTCCGGACGGTGCGCGGGCCGCGACCACCAGCGACGACGGAACAGTGCGTCTCTGGAACGTGGCGAGCGCGTTGCCGATCTGGCGAGGGCCCGGACTGCTCGCGACAACTCTCGAGGCTTTCACCCATCGGGGTTGGCGTCGGCTGGGAGGGATTCCCGCGCCTCCAGCGGGATCGTCGGGAGCGGCGCCGTGGCGTGCCACCATCGAGAAAGAAGCGCGCCTCGTCAGTGAGGACGCCGGCGGACGGCTGCTGTGTCTGGGCACTCTCGCGGATCGTCTCGAGATATGGGATCCGCTAGCTGGCAAGCGCATGGTCGACAAGCCACTGGCTGGGCTAGATCAGCTTTTCGCCGTTCGCGGAGGGTGCGTGACTCGCGCCGAGGGCAGGGCGGTGATCCATTCGCCACCGTCGAGCGGAACGGCGGTGGCCGAAGCTTTGGCCGCGGAAGGCGGGGAAGTCGATCTCGGCATGTCCAGCGCGATCGCCTACGACAACGGCGAGGTCTTGGTCGCCGCCGGTCGCGAAGTCATC
This sequence comes from Pseudomonadota bacterium, assembly GCA_043801535.1. GTDB lineage: Bacteria > Myxococcota_A > Polyangia > Haliangiales > SHYZ01 > JAZDLZ01. The sequence goes on along the minus strand of JAZDLZ010000352.1, from coordinate 373 downwards.
GCCTTCACTCCGTCTGGAAAGGAGACCGCCCGCTATCAGGCTGATAGCGGAGTGACCGCGGTCGCTCGTATTGGTGGCTGGCTGGTGCTCGGTTTCGAGGGAGGCGACATCGAGCTCGCTCCGCTCGTTGCAGGTGGTACCCGAGCGAGTCATGCCTTCGAAGAGGTCTCGTCGAGCCCGGTGCGGAGGATCGTCGAGGGTCCGATGGGGACCATCGTGGTCGGGTCAGCGAGCGGCGACCTCGGAATCTGGAGTCTGCGCAACGGGGCGCGGCTTGCCAGGGCAAAGCTACACGGTCCGATTGCCTACTTGTTGCTACGGCAGGGACACCTCTACGCGGGAACCGAGTTGGGCGGCCATTTCGCCCTCGACG
>JAZDLZ010000332.1:0-6959 GCA_043801535.1 Pseudomonadota bacterium | reverse complement strand
TCTCCCCGCTCTGCCGCAGCGTCCCACCACGTACTTCCCACTCGGCCACCGGAGCGCCCGCGACAGGCGGAGCACCGAGCAGCCACTCCTCATACCCTTCCTCGGTCACGGTCCAGAAGGAACCGCCGCCGCCACTCTCGTGCTCGTAGACCACGGCTCCGTCTTCGATCCTGCCGACCGTGCGCCCGCCAATCTCGCGAACCTCGACAGCGAAACCCTCGGCCGTGCTGAACCGCATGACGTCCCCGCCACTCCTGGGCAGTAGGAGATGCAGACCTCTCCTGCGCAGCAGAGCGGCTTGCGCAGCCTCCACCGGGCTGGCAAGCACGGGCTGCGGCACGAAGCCGTCGGGTGTGCCGATGAATGGCCCTGAAATCCGCTCGCCGAGCACTCGCGACGCGACCAGGGGAAAACGCGAACGCAGGAGACCAGCCGGTTCCGCGGCGCCACTGCCCACGCTGCCGCTTCCGGCGCCCGCGACATCGCTGTCGCCGCACCCGATGCCCAACGCCAACAGGAGAGCGACCGCCGTCGACACTGAGCCGCTTCGCCGGAGAATGGCTGAAGCGGTGCGACGAGGCCAGGCTGCCGGCGTCGTGGCTGAAAACACTGCGCTTTCGTCCAGAGTGCTCGGTGCCCTCTGGTGGACTTCGATCCGGTAGCTCTGCTTGTTGAATGCACGGTGTGCTGTCATGAGTTGTGGCCCCGGGTGCGCGGTTGCAGGCCCGTTGGCTCGAGCCAGTGCTCAAAAAAACACGCCTACTAATTAGAGAGGCAGTTATCCCCGTCTTGTCGCACCGAAATCGACCGGTGCCGTATCAAGTATCAACGGGAAGCGCAAGGCCAGAGAGGCCTGTTTTGCAGGGGCCGCACTAGGGTGATCGCGGTAGGGATAGCCCTCGCTCATCACGCTCGGAACGACCTTGATCGAGCCGACTCTGGATGTGCTCGGGCCACCCCCCGCACAGATCCCGGCGTGCGGCACTACCGCACCGGGATCTTGTCTCGGGTCCATACGTCGCAGCGCTCCAAGGGCCACGGGTGCAAGACCCTGTCCCCCTTTGCCACTTCGCGTACACGATCGGCGCGCTTTGCCGGCTCTGCGTCCGGGGCGCGTTTTGCTCGTCCGTGTTCCCCTCGACCAGGCCCCTTCCCTCCACCGTCTCCGCAGCGTTCGGGCCCGCCTTGTTCGTCGGCTTCTCAGGTACTACGAGCCTGTCTGACTTCCCCTGGTCGTGCATCACCGGCTTCGGCCTTCTGGCTTTCCCGGTGCGGCCCGCCGCGCCATCCGCGACGAGCGGCCAGGGGATCTCCCGTGTCTCGCGCATGAAGTTTCCACACGTGCCAGGGGTCTCCGACCGCGCCGAGTCGGACGGCGCCTCGCGTTGGCGGCGCCGCCCATGTTGCCTTCCGCTTCGAGGAACAGCGTCGGCACTCCAGAATTGTTGATTTCGCGGCTCAATACCCTGCCCATGTGTGCCCCTGTCAACGCTTCACCCCCGCCCTCGCGGACGACGGCGCATGACTCGGGGTCATCGTGGGTCGCTAGCCCTTCGATGTAAGGCTCTTTCATCCTCTCCTTCCTGCCGATTTTTCACGGCGCACTCCTCGCGCACCGCCCGCCGACGTTGCGGGACCGGTACGTCGGAGCGAAGTAGTCCCGGTAGGGCGAAGCCAGGTAGTCGTCGTTGTAGATGAAGCTCCCGCCACGACCGGTCCGACAGGATGCTGGGACCAAATTGGCGCAGTCGTTACACGGAACTATCGAGTATGAGCTGGCATACCAATCCAGCGTCCACTCCCACATGCTGCCGGCCAAGTCCGACTGCCCCCATCTGCCATCACCCTTCGGCGAACGCGAGCCAACCACCAAGATGTCGGTGAACGCGCAAGTACCAGCAGCAGAGCCATCTCCCATACACTCGTACACCGCATACGTCCCGTCCGGCGCTGCGCTTCCCCAGGGATACTGCCTCTGCTCGCTGCCGCCCGCAGCGGCGTAGTTCCACTCCGCCTCCGTCGGTAGCCTACCCCCGTCCCAGGCACAGAAAGCGAACAGGGCATACCAGTCGAGGCAGTTCATCGGCAGGTTCTCGTTGGCGCCGGCAGTGTCGGTCCACGTCTGGTACGTCGAGTAGCACTTCACCGCCGTCTTGAGCGCCTCGGTGTCGGCTGGCAGATTCGCTTTCCACGTCGAATCCCAGCCGCTCCCTTCAATGATGAGCGGATGGGCACCTGCACCAGCCACAGGTGGATTCGCCTGGGTGCCCATGCCCGCCTCGACAAACTTCCTGAAACGCCCCACCGTGATCTCGAAGCGGTCGAGCATGAAGCCGCTCACCGTCGCCGGATAGTCCGGGTGGTTGCTGCGATTGTAGGTGCCGCTGGGAACGAACAGCGTCTCGCAGCAGTCTCCAGTCTTCGTCGGACCACACGTTGAGGCAAGACCAGCACAACTAGGGAACGACCCGCCGGTCTCCCCGCACACATTTGGCTTCCCACTGCCTCCACATGTCTCTGGAGACATGCAGCTTCCACAATTCAGCGTCCGACCACACCCGTCGGAAATGGTCCCACACTCCGCGACTACGGCCGCGCACGTGGTAGGAGCACAGCAGGCTTGGCCACTGCACACCCCGCTCGGGCAGACTGTGTCGGTGAAGGCGTAGCCGCATGCTCCGCCGGCGCACGTTCCAGGGCTGTGGTAGGTCCGCACGGTCGAGGCTGAAATGCACGTCGATGACGGCGGAGTGGTACAGACGAGTGGCGTTCCGCTGCACCTGCCCGAGGAGCAGCCATCCTGGGTCGTGCAAGCATCGCCATCGTCGCACGTAGCGTCGTCGGCGAAGCGATAGCTGCACGCGCCGCCGGTACACGTGCCCGGCGATGCGTAGCACACCGACGGCGGATCGTCGCACACCACGCCGGCGCAGGCATCGCACGCCGGGCAACCTTTGCAGTCGACCTCGCGAGAGGTGTAGCTGCAAGCGCCATCGGCGCAGGTGCCTACTGCGTCGTAGACCAGCTTGGTATCGGCATCCAGGCAGCGCGCCCCGGGCGGTTCGTTGCAGACCTTGGCCGTCGACTGACACCCGGTTGCCGTACAGGTGCCCTCCAGGCACTGGTCAGCCGGCACGCACGACGTGCCCGAGGAAAGATCCTTGCAAGAGTCGGCGTCGAAATCCCCGCACTCGCGCCACACCATGCCCTCGCACACCGGCGCGCTGCACTCGTCGCTGCATCCCGTCTTGCACTCGCCGCTGCTGCAGGTCGTGCCTTCCTCGCACGGAGTGATCGGGCTCCATTCAGCACACCCGTCGACGTTCAGATCGCCGCAGCTCACCGTTCCTGCGCCAGCACACTTGCTCTCGCTTCGGGGGCACTCGTTGTGACACGACGACGCGCACACGCCACCCGAACACGTCTCTCCCGTCGCGCAGGCGACTGCCGGCAGCCAATCGCGGCACGAATCGGCGTCCGCCTGGCCACACAACTTCGCCATGCCCGGCCCGTCGCACTGGCGCTCGCCGCTCGCGCACTCGTCCACGCACTTCGTGGCGCACTTCCCGAGCGAACAATAGGGCGCGTCGGCTGAGCACGGCACCGGCTGACTCCACTCCAGGCACTGGTCGTCGTCGCGCTGCTCGCAAACCGCGACTGCGTTCCCAACACAGGTTGTTGTTCCAGGCTTGCACCACGCCCCACAGGGAAGCCGCGCCAGGGTGACAGTCGCCGTCGCCATCTCGCCGAGCTTGGGCATTGCCTTCGTCTCGCCGTAGGCAAGACGTTCGGAGGCGTGTAGACCGAAAGCACTGATCGAGAGGGATTGGTCTGCCCAATCATCGGGCACGAGCAGGCGGACAGACGACAGGGCACCGACGGTGAGCTCGCGCTCGCCAACCATGAGCTGGAAGCTGGTGAGGTCCCAGCTTTCCTCGAAGACAAGATCGAGGCGTACCGCAGTCACGCGCGGCGAAGAGCAGGATGCAATGGAAGCTCCGAGCAGAAGCATCGCCAGTTGGCGCATTCTGGACTCCTTTGGAGGCCACGCAACAGACCGCCACCGCCACTTGCCGAGGCAGACTCTGCTATCTACTGCCCGGCTCTCGCGACTGTGCTCGTTTGTTTCGTCGAACATGTGCTCCACCATTCTTCCTCGCTGCCGGATCAAGGGTTCGAGAGATCAAGGATCAAAGGGAAGCGCGGGACCAGGGAGACCTGCATCGCAGGGGCCACACTACGGTGTCCTCGCGCAGCGCCCGCCGTAGTTGAAGTACCGGGACGACGGAGTAATGACGTACCGGTACGACGAAGCCAGGGAGTCGGCGAAGTTGACGAAGCCCCCGCCACGAATGGATCGATAGCTTGCAAGGGCCAGGTTGGCACAGTCAACGCATGGCGTCGGATACGTGGAGTTGTACCAATCCAACGTCCACTCCCACATGCTCCCGGCCAGATCTGTCTGTCCCCACCTGCCATCTCCCTTGGACGAACGTGAGCCTACCACCAAGACGTCGGAGAACGCACAGGTGTCCGCAGCAGAACCATCTCCCAGGCAATCGTACACCGCATAGGTCCCGTCAGGCGTCGTGCTCCCCCACGGATACTCCCGCTGCTCGTTGCCGCCCGCTGCGGCGTAGTTCCACTCTGCCTCGGTTGGCACCCGACCACCATCCCAGGCACAGAAGGCGAACGCGTCGTACCAGTCGAGGCAGTTCATCGGCAGGCTCTCGTTCGCGCCGGCGGTGTCGGTCCAAGTCTGGTACGTCGAATCGCACCTCACCGCCGTCTTGAGCGCCGCAGTATCGGCTGGCAACCTCGTGTCCCAAGCCGAGTCCCAGCCACTCCCCTCAATGAGCGGATGCGCGCCAGAACCAGCGATCGGAGGATTCGCGTGGGTGCCCATGCCTGCCTCGACGAACTTCCTGAATCGCCCCACCGTTATCTCGTAGCGATCGAGCATGAAATCGCTCACCGTCGCCGGATAGTCTGGGTTGTTGCCGCGGTCGTAGGTGCCGCCAGGAACGAGCAGCGTCTCGCAGCAGTCTCCAGTCCCCGCCGGACCACACGTCGCGGCAAGGCCAACACAACTAGGGAACGACCCGCCGGTCTCCCCGCACACATTTGGTATCCCACTGCCTCCGCATGTCTCTGGAGACATGCAGCTTCCACAATTCAGCGTGCCACCGCATCCGTCGGAGATTGTCCCGCACTTCGCACCCCGCGCCTGGCACGTGACCGGCGTACACCCGCACTGATACGACGTTCCGCCACCGCCACAGGTCTGCGGTGCCTCGCACCAGCCGCAGTTGAGCGTTCCCCGGCACCCATCCGATAGCGTGCCACAGGCCGCCCCCAATCCTGCGCAGCTCTTGGCGCGACACCCGCACTTGTTCGCTTCGCCGCTACCTCCGCAAGTGTCGGGAGACGAGCACGATCCACAATTCAACAGCCCCCCACACCCGTCGGAGATGGTTCCGCAGTCTTTCTTCGCCCTCGCGCACGTCGTCGGAGAGCACGGCCCGAGATCCATCGTTCCCGCATCCACCGGCACCGTGGCGGCGTCTGTTCTGAGCGCGTCGACTCCTCCACTGTCAACGTCGATCAGCGACGTATCCGACGTGCCTGCCGAGGCATCTGCCGAGGCATCTGGCGAGGCATCTGTTGAGGCATCTGTTGAGGCATCTGGCGGCGCCGCATCACCTGCAATCGCGTCCCCCCCCATCACGCTGGCATCAATGGCATCGACTTTAGTGGAAAGCGCGTCGATTGCGCCACACGCGTTGAATTCATCCGCTGGCTTGCCACGATGACAATAGTCGTCGGATCGACAGGACATCCCCGAAGGACACTGGCCGTGACCTGCGCACCGGACCTTGCACTCCCCGAATTCCTCATCGTGCGAGCAGGCCGTTTGTAAGCCCCAACAAAGACAGAGACCGATTGCGAATCTGGCCGCCTTCGCCGCCTTCGCCGCCTTCTTGCCAAGTACAGCCGCTGGCGAGAGAAACGCAGTGTCTTGATCCATCGGTTCACCAGGTGTGCGAGTAGCTCACGGCAAGCCCACCAGGGAGGGACTCGACTGACATCGAGGTTACCTTGGCGCGCCCGCCTTGGCGCTGACTCGTGTAGTAGAGAATCGCTCCGCTCACGATCGCGAATGCCCCTGCACCACCCCAAACCCACTTCTTGATCTCGGCTGCATCACGGGCGGTCTGCTTTTCCGCAAGAGCCTTCCCATCGCACTCCTTCGCGGCAGGGGGACACAGGTCGCTGATTTCGTCACTCAGCGCGGACGCCCGGTACCCATAGAGGACACCGGCCACGGCGAGCAACCCTCCAGCACCGACAGTGCCGAGGCCCATCCATGGCATGGTGGCGAGCGGCCACGATTCGTGCCCGCTCGATCCACGGCCACTGGAGCGAAGCTCTGTCGTCGGTGTATCAGGGAGTGGCGAGGTCACACCATTTGCTGCGTCGGCCGGCATGGGCAGGCCGCCATGCTCGGCACTGGCTGCCACCGAAGGAGCTGAAGGAGCCGAAGGAGAAGTGGGCTCTGCCGGGGTTGCATTGCTGGCAGCGGAAACCGGGACTGACGCCGTGGCAGGATCGGGTGACGCCGGCGGAGTGCTCGAATCGTCAGGCGGTGCTGGCGACGTGGCAGCCGGAGCCACCACGTCACCTTGTGCTCCACCATCGCTACACGCCTCCATGTCCGCGATGAGCTTCTCCACCTCCTCCCGGTTAGGAGCGTCGGGCTGTCGCCGCAGGTAGTTCTTGTAGAACCGGAGTGCCTGCTTGCAGTCACCATTGCGGCGGTGTGCCTGGGCGATGTTGAACAGAAGCCCAGGCGCGTCCGATAGCTCGTAGGCTTTCTTGAACTCGACGATCGCGCTTTCGTATTCTGCCAAGTCGTATTTGGACTGGCCCTTCTGATAGTGGATACGCGCCTCTCTGGT
>JAZDLZ010000318.1:0-2965 GCA_043801535.1 Pseudomonadota bacterium | reverse complement strand
AGCGTGCGCCGCCACCTCGGCCTTGCAGTGCAGGAGTAGCGTTCTGCTCGTCTGGATTGTCAATCTTCCGCCTTCCTTCTATTGGCACCGTACTTGCTAAAGCGTGCTGGCGGAGCGACGATGGGAGCCGAGAGCATACGTAAGCGCTCGATATCAGTGAATCAATTGGTTCGGCCGGCGCTGGCTGTCGGCACGATTGGCGGTGGCACCAGAAAACCAAGACCAAGGCGACCAGGCCGCATTCGTCTCACACAGTTCACACCGCCTGATTCCGAGCGCCACGCCCGTATGCTTCGATGCACTGCGTGCTCCCGGCTATCGGCCGTCAATTGGGGGCTCCGATTTTCTCGTTCTGAAAGTTCTGTAATTCGCTTTACATGTTTTTCGCGATCAGGTAGCGTATCTTTCAGTGTCCTTTGTGTGCCCGGGTTCTCAGCACGGAGGTATCAGCCATGAGTCCACTCTCTCGATCGTCAATCAAGCTCGCTGTTCTTCTCGGTGTCTTGGTCGTCTCCCCGCATTCGACCCAGGCTGGATCCGCCAGCACGGCGCTGGGGGTCTCCGCAAGCGTGGCGACCATCTGCAACATCCAAACAGCGTCGCAGGCCTTCCCTGCTGCCTACGACCCGATCGTGGCCAACGCCGCCTCCAATCTCGACGACGCGACGGGTAGCGTGACGGTTGCATGCACGAAGGGCACCAGTCCGACCATCGATCTCGATCTGGGTCAGAACGCTTCTGGCACGACTCGAAGGATGGCCAACGGCGTCGGCGACTTCCTCTCATACGAGGTCTTCCAAGACGCGGGATGGACAACGGTCTGGGGTAGCGGCGCGGGCAGCAATCTGGCTGCCGGAGTCGCCCCCAGCAAGGCTCCGAGGAGCTTTACGACCTACGCCAGAATCCCGGCGGCGCAGGATGTCCCGACTGGGGCCTACTCTGACGCTCTGACGGCAACCGTCAACTTCTGACGTATGCCCACCATATCAATGGTCGCCGGTACACGCTGGCGGGAGTGGATTGCTCGGCCCGGCGGTATTGGTGCTCGATCTGGGCGCTTCTGTCTCGTCCTGGCAGCATTCCTCGCAATCACCTTTGGATCGGCTGCCTCTGCCCGGGCCGGTGTCTTCCGCGTGAGTCCCGTCCAGGTCTTCCTTTCCTCGACCACCCGGAGTGCCCTGATAACGGTCACGAACGATGGCACCGAGTCGATCCGGTTTCAGGTGACCGCGTTCACCTGGGCTCAAAGTCCCGAAGGTGAAATCCAGACTTCTCCGACGAAAGACATCGTTTTCTTCCCTGACATCTTCAGTCTCAAGGGTGGACAAGAGCGGAAGATCCGCGTCGGCACGACTGTCGAAACGCCAGCAGCGGAGGTTTCCTACCGTCTCTTCGTGGAAGAGTTGCCGCCGCTGGACAAAGACAAGAAGGACAAGGAGACGCCCAACGTCCAACTTCTCACCAAAATGGGAATTCCGATCTTCCTCCAGCCGGACAATTCGAGATGGCACGGCTCGTTGAGCGGCAAGGTGGAAGCAGGCGTGTTCTTGATTTCGGTGAAAAACGAAGGCAATGTTTTCTTCGTCGTCGAGACCGTCAATGTTCGCGCGCTGGGCAAAGCGGACGAGGTGCTGTTCGAGAAGCAGACTACTGGCTGGTACGTGTTAGCAGGCGGCGTGCGCGTGTTCGATCTTCCGATTCCTCCAGAGCATTGCGAGAAGACCAAGACCTTTGCACTGAAGGTGGTGACCAGAAAGGGCGCAAGGGATAAAGCGCTGGAGGCAAGAATTGGCATGCTGCCAGGCTCCTGTGCAACGAACGTAGCAGGGACGGAGAGCTCTCCGAGGTAGAGTGTGGCAGTGCGGCAATCTGGGCCGGTGTTGCGGATACTTCGCTGCTCCTGCCGGTCACCCTGGCTCTTGGTCCTTGCAGCACTGACCGCATGGCAACAGGCTGCCGGTGAACCAAGCGACGAAGACGTCGTTGTGCCACCGGCCGATCCCGATCCCGATCCCGTGGCATCGTTGCCGTCAGATCAATCCGGGGGGAAGCAGGCCGTGCTGGTGCTCTACCTCAATAGCGTGGAAAAGGGAGAAGTGTTGGTTCAGATGAGGGACAGCGACATTCTGGTGGGAATGGCCGACCTGGAGCAGGCTGGGCTTCGCCGACTCAAAGAGCGGCCGGGAAGGCCGAAACCACCTGGTCTCGTGTCTTTGCGCTCGTTGGCCCCTGATATCACCTTCCGGTTCGACGAGAACGAGCTGACCCTGCACATCTGGGCCAAACCTGAGCTCTTCGAAATGACCAAGATCGACCTGGCAGCCCGACGGCCAGCCGAGCTGCGCTATCTGAGCAACCACAGCGCGTTCTTGAACTACGCTGTCAATACGACTGGCCTGCGCAATCTCTCGGCTTCCGCCGAGGTGGGATGCAGCCTCGGTGATTATCTCTTCCAGACAACGGCTGGCTTCGACCAGGAAAACGTGGCCGTTCGAAACACCACTAACTTCGTCTATCACCAGAGGAAAAAACTCCGGCATTGGGTTGTTGGCGATACGGTTGCAGGCGGCGACGAGTTGGGGGGCGGCGCAATGCTGGGCGGAATCGCGCTGGTGCGCGACTTCACGCTCGACCCGTACTTCCGGTCCAACCCCGCCGGTCAGCTGAGCGGAACGATCCTTTCTCCCTCCACCGTCGATGTGTATGTGAACGACACGCTGGTTCACCGCGATCGTCTGCAGCCGGGCGAGTTCCAGGTGGCGAATCTGCCCCAGGTTGCAGGTGTCGGCTCTGCTCGGGTAGTGGTTCGCGATGCGTTTGGCCGGGAGCAGATGATCGCCTCGCCATACTACCTTTCAACCGGTTTGCTGGCCGCAGGCCTGTCAGACTACGCTGCCTATCTGGGTTTTCGCAGGGAGCGCTTTTCCACCGAAAGCTGGAGCTACAGCACGCCGGTGGCTCTTGG
>JAZDLZ010000316.1:0-5421 GCA_043801535.1 Pseudomonadota bacterium | reverse complement strand
GACGGCTGTCCCGAGCCGGAAATCGACAACGACGGCGTCCTCGACGCTGCCGATCGCTGCCCGCGCGACGCCGAAGATCTCGACAATTTCTCCGACGCGGACGGTTGTCCGGACTACGACAACGACGACGACGGGATCTACGACATTGAAGACCAGTGCCCCGAAATCGCCGAGGACAAGGATGGCTTCCAAGACAAGGATGGCTGCCCGGAGGCCGACAACGACGGTGACGGAGTGCTGGATACCGTCGACAAGTGCCCGGCGGAGATCGAGGACAAGGATGACTGGATGGACGACGACGGTTGCCCGGACTACGACGACGACCGCGACGGGGTGCCCGACGGAATCGACGCCTGCCTCGACAAGCCGGAGACCATCGTCTCTGCCACCGATTCCGAGGACGACGGATGCCCTGATGGCGAACCGCTCGTACAGACCACGGCCGACGGATCGGTTGTGCTCACACCGGCGGCAAAGCAAGCCCTCCGCTTTGCCAAGAACGAGATTGCCTTGCAGCCGGCAGCGGCAATGGTGGTGAAGGCGATTGCCCGCGCTGCCCATCGAGCAGGATGGGACGAGGTCAAGCCTGCGCTGCTGGTGACGATAACGGACGACCGCGGAAGCTGGTCAGAGCTGGCAGCCAAGCGCAGCGAGCAAGTCGTCGAATACTTGCGCACTCTCGGCGTCGAGGCAGCGGTGGAATCGTCGACGGCCAATCTCGCCACTGCCACCACCGGTCCGGGCGCAGGCGCGAACATGAGGTTCGCCGCGACTGCGGCGGCTATCGAGGCAGGCCGCAGCGTTCGCGTCAAGGAGCCGTCTCCTTAGCTCCTTAGAGTCTAGCCCGGCGCCAGTCCTTCAGCTCGATCCCCCAGACGAATCTCGTCCTGTACCGAGCAGGAACGGAGTGGTACGCTCGCCGTCGATGTCGCCGTCGCCGTCGATTCCGTCGCAATCGGTGCAGCTTCTCGATGAGCGTGCCTTTCCGTTGCGCAATAGAAGAGTGCTCCTCGGAGTAACGGGAGGTATTGCGGCCTACAAGGCAGCAGAGATCACCAGGTTGCTCGTCCTGGCCGGCGCCAAGGTTCGAGTGGTGATGACTCAGGCTGCCTGTCAGTTCGTTACGCCGCTCACCTTCCAGACGCTCTCGGCCAACCCGGTGGCTGTTGACATGTTCGAGGCAGCTCGAGCAAGTGAGATCAACCACCTCGCGCTCGCAGAACAGGCAGACCTGTTCGTGATTGCTCCGGCAACGGCGGACGCGATTGCCCGTCTCGCTGCCGGCATGGCCAACGATCTGCTGACGGCCACCGCCCTGGCGACGAGGGCGCCCACTCTCCTGGCTCCGGCCATGAACACCCGCATGTGGGAGAATCCTCTCGTCCAGCAGAATGTGCGGAGGCTGGTCGAGCTCGGGATCGTCAAGGTCATCGGACCTGCCGAAGGAGAGCTAGCCTGCGGTGTTATTGGGGCCGGCAGAATGGCTGAGCCAGCCGATGTCGTCGAGGAGGCTGGGCAAATCCTGACCGAAAAGGACATGACTGGACGGCGGCTGCTGGTTACTGCGGGTCCTACTCGTGAGGCGATCGATCCGGTTCGCTATGTCAGTAACCGCTCGAGCGGAAGGATGGGCTACGCACTGGCCAAGGCGGCGGCTGCGAGAGGAGCAATGGTTTCGCTGGTGTCGGGACCCACTACGCTCAGGTCGCCGCGCGGCGTCGAGTTGCTGCAAGTGGCTACTGCCGCGGAAATGCACGACATTACTACCATCAGAGCTGCCCGTGCCGACGCGATCGTCATGGCGGCGGCGATTGCAGACTACCGCCCCGTCGAGATCTCGGTTGCCAAGCTCAAGAAGGAGGATCTGGGAGACCGGCCGCAGCTTGACTTGAGCAGGAACCCGGATATTCTCGCCGAGCTCGGCAAGGACCGGCGGCAACGTGGGGGCTGCCGGCCAATTCTGGTGGGGTTTGCCGCCGAGACAGAGCTGCTCGAAGCGAGGGCCCGGGGAAAGCTCGAGGTCAAGGGGTGTGACTTGATCGTGGCCAACAACGTCGGAGAGACAGGATCCGGTTTTGACGTTGAAACGAACAGGGTGACACTCATCGGCTCGAACGGGACAGCTCAGCCGCTGCCGCTGGCAACCAAGGACGAAGTTGCCCACCAAGTGCTCGATCGCGTGCGCATGCTTCTCGAGCACGCACCCTAAAGGTTCTCGGTGGAATACCGATTTTGAGACGTGGATAGGAGTGTTCGCATGAAGGGACCTATGAGCCATTCGGGTGGGTCGGAGCGCCGGGTTCATCCGCGTGCCATTCTGGCAGCCAGTGCCATTCTTTTCCTGCGAGAAGAAAGGATGGGGCCATATCTCGTAGAAAACTTGTCCGCAGGAGGAGCCCTGCTGTCGGACGGTCCGATGCTTTCGATGGGAGAGACGGTGAAGGTGGTACTGCAGCTCCCTGGGCGCCGGCCGGTGAATGTCATCGGCCGGGTCGTCCGGGTGGAAAAGCGTAGGGAAGGAGAGAGCAGCTTCGCGGTCGCTTTCCGTCATAGCAACACCACGACAGAGGAGGCCATTCACCGGGCAGTCTTGCAGTGGCTGGAGCGAGTCCACTCCGCTCGCGAGCCGCGCGTGCTCGTGCTCGATCCTTCGATTCGAACCCGTCACGCGTTGGAGAGGGATCTCCTTGCTCTGGGTAGATTGGCCCTGCCAGCAGGTAATCTCTTGGACGCGATGAGATGGCTGCAGGACGAGAAGCTCGAGATCCAGGTCGTCCTGGTCGACGATTCGCCAGGATTCCACGATGGGAGCCAGTTCCTCGTTTTTGTCGCCGAGCATCACTCGGGCATCAGACGAGTCGTCATGTCCGAGAACGCGACTCCAGGCCAACTGCCGCTTTCCGACCACGCGAGCTTCGTTCTGCCCAAGCCCTGGGATACCCTGCAATTGGCCGACGCGGTGCGCGTCGAATCGACGTGAGAGGGTCCTAGCCCGACTTCTCGAGATCTTGAGTGTGTCCCGATCGGTCAACGGGCTAGCCGTTCTCGGTCCCCTGTCCTTTGTTCCTAGTTCCTTGTTCAATTCCGACGACGACGAAGGGAACAAGGAACTAGGAACAAGGAACCAGGAACTGGAACAGCCCCCCCGGTACGGCTCACACCCGAATAGGCGGCCGGAATCCCGGATCAAATCAATCGGTTGGGGACCGTCGATCGAGCAATCGCCGTCGACTCTCCGGGACACACTCGAGATCTTCCAGCTCCTGCCAGCGAGCGTAGAGGCGCAGGACCTCGGCGCGCGCCGCCTCGAGCTCGGCGACGAGTCGGGGGACGTCGAGCGCCCGCTCCCTGTAGACGGCCGGATCGTTGAGGGTGTGCTCGAGGGTAGCGACGCGCTCCTCCGCGGCGAGGATGGCCGCCTCCATGGCGCCGAGCTCCTGGGTCTCCTTGAACGTCCGCTTTCGTGGCCCCGTGCGGCTGTGGCGAGTCGACGGCGGCACAGCGACGGCTGTAGTCGGCGCGGGGACGGCGGACGTCGGTCCGGCGCGACGCCGCGCGAGGTACGATGTGTAGCTTCCGGCGTGGAGCTCCACCCTGCCGTCGCCCTCGATGGCCAGGATCGCGGTGGCGATCCGATCGAGGAACCAGCGGTCGTGCGACACGACGAGCGCGCAGCCGGGGAGCTCGACGAGCGCTGCCTCGAGCACCCCGAGTGTGATGATGTCGAGATCGTTGGTGGGCTCGTCGAGCACGAGCAGGTTGCCGCCCGCGCGAAGGAGCTTGGCGAGCTGGACTCGGTTCCGCTCGCCGCCCGATAGCTTGCCGACCGGGGTGTCGGCGAACCCATCGTCGAACAGCATTCTGCGCAGGAACGTGCGGACGTGCACTGGGCCTTCCTCGAGGAAGATGTGCTCGCTGTCTCCGGCGACCTCCTCGAGGACCGTGCGATCGTCGCGAAGCTCGGCACGCTCCTGGTCCAGAAAGGCGATGCGGGTGTTCTGGCCGACGACCACCTCGCCGGCGTCCGGCGGCGCGAGCCCGACAATCGTCCTGAGGAGCGTGGTCTTGCCCACGCCGTTCGCGCCGACGATGCCGATCCGGTCTTGTGGCCGCATGATCAAGTCGAGGCCGTCGAGCAGCCGTCGGCCGCCGCGAGAGATGGACAGGCCGCGAAGCTCGAGGACCGTCTTGCCCAGACGTCCACCGCTGGGGAGTCGGAGCTCCAGAGGGGCCGCCGGGCCGTCGACTGGTCGGGCGGCTACCGCCGCCTCGAACCGATCGATGCGCGCCTGCTGCTTGGTGCCCCGTGCCGACGGACCGCGTCGGATCCAGTCGAGCTCCCGGCGCACGAAGGAGGCGCGTTCTCGCTCGCGCGCTGCCTCGTTGTCCAGCCGTTCGGCCTGCCGCTCGAGGAAGCGGGTGTAGCCTCCCTCGTAGGCGTAGAGCTGGCCACGATCGAGCTCGAGGATCCGGGTGGCGACGCGGTCGAGGAAGAAGCGATCGTGGGTGACCAGGAGGAGCGCGCCGGCGGAGGCGAGCAGACGTTCCTCCAGCCACTCGACGGTGCGGGCATCCAGGTGGTTGGTCGGTTCGTCGAGGGCGAGTAGCTCGGGCCGCGAGAGCAGCGCCCGCCCGATGGCCACGCGTCGCCGCTCACCGATCGAGATGGCGCCGACCGGGACGTCCAGCGCAGCAGTGAGCCCGAGCGCCGCGGCGAGCTCGCGCACCTCGTAGTCGTTTTCGGCGGTGGCGCCGGGATCCGGGCGTAGTCCAGCCCGCAGTGTTGCCCGGACGGTCGGCGCGGCCTCGATGATCGGTTCCTGGGGAACGAGCGCCACCCGCAGACCACGGCGCCGGGTGATGAGCCCGGTGTCTGGGACGTTGTCGTGGCCTGGCTCTCCGACGAGCATCCGCAGCAGCGTCGACTTGCCGGTGCCGTTGACGCCCACCAGGCCGACCCGGTCGCGTTCGTGCAGCGCGCACGACACGCCCTGGAGAACCCGGCGGTTGCCGAACGCCTTGGTCACGTTCTGGGCGGTCAGGATTGCAGTCATGTCCTCTTCGCTGGTGAGTGAGTGGCGCTAACAAAGTACATGGGACCGGTCAGACTCGCTTTACACTCTTTCACCAGAACACTGCCCTTGGCCGAGGTGAAAGCCCAGTGTTTTCGAGCACGAGCACGAGCACGATTACGATTACGATTACGAACTGTAAAGCAAGAGCCCCGAGAAATGGTCGGTGCCAAGTACACTGGCCGAGATCCGCGTGCCACAAGAGCCCGTAGGATGTGAGATGGACACCCCCTGGGATTCGGAGTCCACGATTCCAGCCGGCAGCATGCGCCTGATCGGACCGTACGGGCTCGTTCGCTCCGCGGCAGAACAGGCCACCGGCAACAATGCGACCGGCGACCGGCAATGC
>JAZDLZ010000235.1:0-2838 GCA_043801535.1 Pseudomonadota bacterium | reverse complement strand
ACAAGGGCGTGATCTTCGAGGGACGCTGCTACATGGAGGGAGTCACCGAGGGCTCTGTTCGCCGCCAGCCACCAGCGCTGCCCGCCCAGCAGGCGGTAGCGATGCCGCCGGTGCCGCCTCCGTCCGATCAGGCTGGCAAGGACATGCCGATCGTGCAACTGCCCAAAAAGTAGGTTTTTCTCGACGCGGCTTGATAACTGATTGACAGGGTTTGTTGGCAGTGTTATTTGCTTCGCGCTCTCATTGACCTGGTACCTGGCCCCGGAGACCTGCGGAATGCAACTGAATCTCCCGCTGACTGCGTCCATCCTCGCGTCGGTGCACAAGGAACCGCCCATCATCGACATCGATTCGACGGTCTTCGTGCAGTTCGCCATCTTCTTGATCACGGCGCTGCTGCTCAACCGACTGCTCTTCAAGCCGTTCCTCGCCACGCGCGCGCTGCGCGAGAAGGGGATCGAAGGTGCCCGTGACGAGGCGCACCGCATGGAAGAAGAGGCGGCTGCCCAGATGGCCGACTTCGACAAGGCGCTCGCCGCCGGTCGCGGCCGGGCAGAAAAGGAACGTCAGACGCTGCGGGGCGAGGCCGAGGAATACGATCGCAAGACCACCGAGGAAGCGCGCCGCAGCGCGCACGCCGCCACGGAAGACGCCCGCAAGAAGCTGCTCGCCGATTCCGCTGCCGCACGCACCGAGCTCGGTCCGCGCGCCGAGGAGCTTGCCCGCGCGATCTTCAGGAAAATCATCCGCCGGGAGGTTGCATGATGCGCAAGCGCATTGCCAGCTATCTGTGGATAGCAACCACCCCGCTCGCGCTCACCCTTCTCCTTGCCGCGCCGTGGGCAGGCGCCACCACCGGGCACGATTCGACGAACGCCAACGAGGCAGGCGGCGAGCACGGAGGTGGTCACGTCATCACCAATCCGATCCAGAATTTCGCTCGCCTGCACTATTCCCGCGACGTCAACGGCGGTTCCCTCGAGTCCGGCGAGACTCCAATGCCGCCGCCTTTCTCGATGGCGCTCTTCAATTTCGCGGTGCTCGCCTTCCTGCTCGGCAAGTACGCCGGACCGCCGCTAGCCGGGTTCGTGCGCAATCGGCATCACTCCATTGCCCGGCAGCTCGACGAAGCTGCCAGCCTTCGCGAAGAAGCCAAGCGCAAGCTCGCCGAGTATCAGCGCCGGCTCTCGTCGCTGGACGGCGAGATAGCGCAAATCTCCGCCTCGATGCGTGCCGAGGCAGAGGCAGAACGAAATCGCATTCTCGCCGAGGCCCAGGCAAAGATCGCGCGCATGAAACGGGACGCCGAGCAGCAGATTCAGGCTGACATCCAGGGCGTGCGAGCAGCACTGGAGCGCGAAGTGGTGACCGCGGCGGTTGCCGCGGCAGAAAAGCTGCTGCGCGAGAAGATGACCGACGCAGATCAACGCACGCTGTCTGATCACTTCCTCGCCGGTCTCGAATTGCAGCCGCCCCAAAAGGGAGGAACGACACCGGGCATGGCCGGCGTCGTCGGAGGCAAGGTGGCATGATTGCAGGATCGCTCGCCAGACGCTACGCCCGGGCTCTGTTTGCCATCGGCGCCAGCAAAGGTACCTACGAAACCCTCGGCCGCGAAGTCGAAGAGATGGCCGGCCTCTATTCGACCTCGCGAGACCTGACCTTGGCCCTCACCAGCCCGGCGATTCCGTCGCAGAAGCGACGGGCAGTGCTGGAGGCAGTGCTGCGGCGAGCCGGGATCGCGGGCACGACTCGCAGCTTCCTGCTCGCGCTGCTGGAACGCAAGCGCATCGAATACCTGCCAGTGATCGCTGCCGAATTGAGAACAATGGTCGACGATCGAGCCGGTCGGGTACGCGTCGAAGTGACTTCGGCACGACCACTGCTCGCCGATCAGGTGACGCGGCTTTCGAGTCTTCTCGAGCGGGTAGCAGGAAAACGAGTGATTCTCGACCAACGCAAGGATCCCGAGTTGCTCGGCGGCGTGGTCGCAAAGCTAGGAGACGTCGTCTACGACGGGTCGTTGCGCTCGCAACTCGAGCAGATGCGGGAGCGCTTTCTCGCCTAGCGAGCTCGGAACGAGTCGAAACCAAACACGAATTGAAGCGAAACGCAAACTAGAACCAGAGCCGAAACAGCAACCGGAGCAGCAACCGGAGCAACAGCCGAAGTAACCACCGAAGTAACAACGGGAACCGCAGCATCCGGGGCAGCCGAGCAAGAGAAGGGCAAGCAAATGCAGATCAGGGCCGAAGAGATCAGCCAAATCATTCGCCAGCAGATCGAGGATTTCGAGCAGAAGGTCGCAGTGCTGGAGACGGGAACCGTGCTCACTGCCGGTGACGGAATTGCCCGCGTCCACGGGCTTGCCGGAGCAATGGCAGGCGAGCTTCTCGAGTTCCGCGGCCACGGCGGGCAGGTCGTGATGGGCATGGTGTTGAACCTCGAGGAAGACAACGTCGGCGTGGCGCTCCTCGGTAACTACGAGGCGATCCGCGAAGGCGATCAGGTTCGGCGGACCAAGAGAATCGTCAGTGTTCCGGTCGGTGAAGCCCTGGTGGGGCGGGTCGTCAACGCCATTGGCGAGCCAATCGACGGCAAGGGACCGATCGATACCAAGGAAACGCGCAAGGTCGAAATCAAGGCGCCCGGAATCGTGGCTCGCAAGGGGGTCCACGAGCCGCTGCAGACCGGGATGAAATCGATCGACTCGATGATCCCGATCGGTCGCGGCCAGCGCGAGTTGATCATCGGCGACCGTCAGACTGGCAAGACTGCGGTTGCGATCGACACCATCATCAATCAGAAAGGACAAGACGTCTTCTGCTTCTACGTGGC
>JAZDLZ010000949.1:0-6985 GCA_043801535.1 Pseudomonadota bacterium | reverse complement strand
CTTGTCAGCGTACTTTGTCGTTGGCGTCAATGACAAGCTCGACTGGCAGCGCAGGTAGACTTGGAACGACGTGTACGAGCCGCCTCGTGCGCAGGCCTGCCCCGAAGCCAAGCCCACCCACTCTCCGACGTTTCCGCTCATGTCGAAGATGCCCGTGTACCCGCCCTCGCAGACGCTCACGCTGCCAGTCGTGCCTGCTGCGCCAATCCCGAGGTCCGCGCCATTGCACGCCGTCTTCGAGTAGGTGCTCCCATACGGATACACGCGGCTATCCGCGCTCGAGCACGCCGCATACCATTCGCTCGCATCGCAGAGGCGCTTGCCAGCCCAGGCACAGGCATCCGACGCCTCGTACCACGAAACATTCACCCAGGGCATCTCCCCGTACGCAGACACCGCTTCGTCGCTGCTTCCGCGTGATGCTTCGCGCTGGTCGATCCACACGTCGATGCCGGGCACCCCCACCATGTCGGCCGGGCACTGGCCGACCCACAGCGGAGCATTGTCGTCGCAGTCTACCGCGCCAGTCCAAGGGCAGGAGCACGGTGCATCGCCGATCGCGCCGCTTCCATTGCCGTCGTTGGGGATGCCGTCGCCATCCCAGTCGCTGGCGCTGCGGTGGGCGGCAAACTCGGAGTGGTAGAGCCCGCGGACGTCGTGGGCGGTAAGGTTGCGGGTGTAGAGGCGTACGTCGTCCATGGCTCCGGCAAAGTAGTGCGGCTCGACGGTCACCGATCGTCCGAGGTAGTAGTAGTGCCCGGTGCCGGTCGAGGTCAGGAAGGGTCCCCGGTGGGAGTAGTCGCAGCTCGCCTCGGCTCCGTTGACGAACAGGCACATCCCGCCGCCGCCATAACTGACGAGTGCCAGGTGCAGCCAGACCCCGGCCGAGACCACGCCGCTTTCGATGGTGTCGTCGCCGATCCAGGCCAGGAGGTGGCTCGACGAGCTCACCAGGGAGATGCCGGTCGAGGCACTGCTCGTCCCAAACGACACCAGGGTCGGGTCGCCGAGGAGGCTGTCGAGGCGAACCCACAGGGTCAGGGTGACCGATTCGATGTCGATGGCGTCCTGCACGCTCGCCGGGAGCTGCACAAAGGAAGCGCCATCGAGGACGAGCGCCGACGTTGGCGCGCCAAAGGCATCGGCACCGTATGCCAGGGAGCCGCTGCCCAGCGCGTTGTAGACGCCGAGCGCGTCCTTGACATTGCCGTCGAGGAGATAGCGGGCAATCAGGCTGTCCTCCAGGTCGATCTCGCAGCGCTCGCCAGCAAATCCTTCGGCGCACTCGCAGACCGCGACTCCCATGTCGTCGCTGCAAGAGCCGTTGTCTCCGCAGCCCGGCGCTGCGGTGGCGCAGTCTGGCAGGCAGGTGTTGTTGGCGTCGTTGTCTTGATAGCCAGCGTCGCACACGCACTGGGCAGTGCCGCTGGTGTCGTCGCAGCTTCCGTGCGTGCCACAGGCGAGAGCCGCAGTTGTGCAGTCGGGAACGCAGGTGTTGTTGTGGTTGTTGTCCTGGTAGCCGGTCTCGCAGTCGCAGATCGCGACGCCCGAATCGTCGGAGCAGGTGCCGTGGAGCGAGCAGTCATAGTGGGTGCAGTCGCGAATGCAGATGTCGTTTTGGTCGTTGTCCTGATAGCCAGCGGCGCAGCTTTCGCAGATGCCATCGCCGTCGCGGTCTTCGTAGCCCTCCTCGCAGTCGGCGGCGTCCGGCAGAATGACTGGCGCGTCGGGCGGCGGACCGTCCGGGGAGGCATCGGTCACGGCAGCATCGGATTTCTCGGCAGTGTCCGGCGCTGGCTTGGCCGAATCAACGGCTTGCGGACCATCGACGGGCAGCGGAGCGTCGGCTGGCACCGCGCTGTCTGGCTTTCTCGGAGCGTCGGCAGGCGCATCGACCAGGATGCTCGTGCCGTCCGGCGCTGCGTCGCCCGTCGCATCGTTCGTCGCATCGTTCGTGTCGAGCGTGTCGATTGTGGTCGCGTCGGGCACTGCGTCGACGGGGGCAACGGCATCGCCGGCGTCGCCGGTCGAGGCATCTGGAACACGGATGCCGTCAGTGGCGTCGGTGGCATCGGCAACACTGCCGTCTGGAGCGCTGTCCGGCGCCGAGTGGAGCTCGTCGAGCTCGAGTAGCTGGGCGCAGCCGCTGCCAGCGCCGACCAGCGCAATTCCGGCCAGCCCGATTGCGACGAGCCGAACGACATGCCCGGCGACGGGCCGAATAACAGGATGGGCGACAGGCTGGACTGGTTTGCGATCGGTCGCCACTAGAAAGACCCCACCACGGCTATTCCGAGAGGACCAGGCAGCAGCCTGGCGCTGAAAAGGTCAGCGTTCGATTTCTTCTCGACCTCTTTCTTGCCGGGCGCTGTCCACCACAGCACCGTGCCAACCACCAGGCACGCTGCCCCTGCCACGAACGTCACTGTCGAGGCATTGGCGAGCGTCCTTGCGTGGATCCGCGGTTGTCGCATCGCCTGCTCCTACTTGCGCTCGAGGTAGAGCAGCAAGTTGGCTGGCTTGAATGCGATTACCCAGGCAGAGCAAGAGCTTCGGGCGGCGTTGCAGATCGGTCCGCCCGACTTCGTCCCTGGCGCAAACGGGACGCAGATGAACATCCTTGGCGGAGACACAGACGCCAATGCGTACTTGTTCTCCGTCAGCACGGTGCTCGCTCAATCCGCCCGCATGACCTCGACCGGTGGAGAAGACGCCACGCTGCAAGAGCTCGCCAACGGGATTGCCCGGGACTTGGCGGCAGACGGAATGATTGACGTCGATACAGTGCGAAGTCTCCGCGCTGCGCAAGCGGCCGTCGATCCCAAGGGTGTGATGGACATGCTGAAAGCGCGCCTCACTGCGCTCAAGTCCGACGCCGCAGTCCCCGATCTCGACCGCATGCTGGACACAGACCTCGACGGGGTGATGAACGCCGATGACAACTGCCGGTGGACCGAGAACACCGACCAGGCGGACGCAGACAGCGATGGTATCGGCGATGCCTGCGAGTGCGGCAATGGAACCGTCGAGCATGGGGAAGAGTGCGATGATGGCGGAGAGTCGGAGACGTGCAACGCCGACTGCACGACCGCGGTATGCGGAGATGAAAGGGTGAATGCGGCTGCTGACGAAGAGTGTGACGACGGCAACCTCATCGATGAAGACGGTTGTGATTCGAATTGTCGCCCCACTGGTTGCGGAAACGGCCGAGTGACAACCGGAGAAGCCTGCGACGACGGAAATCTGACGAACGGTGACGGATGCGACTCGAATTGTCGAATGACTGGCTGTGGAAACGGCATCCGCACAACAGGCGAGCAGTGCGACGATGGCAATCTGACCAGCGGCGACGGCTGCGACTCGAACTGCACCGTGACAGGCTGCGGCAATGGAGTCGTCACTGCTGGGGAAGACTGCGACACGGGCATAGCCACAGGTCCTGGCTCCTGTCCGACCCTGGCAGGCTGCAATGACTTCCAGGGCTGCACAGAGGACAGCGTGACCGGCGAAGGTTGCCAACAGCATTGCGTTCACACGACGACCATCACCGAGTGAATACCAAACCCGCTCTGCACCGGCCAGTAGCCAGTGCGCGACCGCCGGTGCAGGGCACCTACTTGTGCATTCGCGCTCCGAAAACCATCCCGCGATGCCGCTCTCTCCACTGTCTAGTTCGCTGGGGCCTGACTGTCGCGGTTGATCCTACGCTGCACCCTTCTCCACCTGATAGATGATTGGCCGGTAGCGAGGAGGAGGCACTGGCTTTCCCTCTCTTCTTGCCGCTTCGAGCCACAAGGCCTTGGCCTTCCCCACCTCTGCCAACGCCTCCTCGGGCGTCGCGCCAAAGGCAGAGCACGATTCCAGATCCGGAATGTCGGCGATGTAGCCACCATCCTCGTCGCTGAAAAAGATGTTGATGTGGTAGTCCTTCACTGGTCGTCCTCCAACTCAAGATTGTAGCGCTCCACCAGCCTCAACAACTGCCGAATCTGGTACGACGTCTGTTGCCTGTAGCCTGTTCTGCGGCGTAGCGAACGAAGCCAGGCGGCCCAGCCAGGCAGAAACCGCTAGACGAAGGCTGGGGTTTTTACGGCTGAATCAAGCCTTGTTGAGTAGCAGGGCTGGCATTCGTTGCGATAGGTGCTATTTTCGCACATACACATGGACCGCTCATGGCAGCGTCTCGGAGAAAGACTCGCTGCTGCACGCAAGGCAGCAGGAATGACCCAGACCGACCTGGCTGCAGCCCTCGATCTCGACAGGACCGCAATAACCAAGATCGAAACGGGCAAGCGCGCGGTCAACTCGCTCGAGCTTGCCACGTTTGCCAGGCTACTCAAGCGGCCGATTTCCTGGTTTGTCACCGAACCTCCAGCCTCGGTGGTCAGCCGCCGCAGGGAGCGCGAAGGCATCGAGGACTCGGCCGACGCCATGCTCGAAACCATCGCAACCGACGTCGAGCAGCTCGTTGGGATGGGGTTGCTTTCGCCAGCGCTGCCTGAGCCGATCGGCGTGATTGTCGATTCGGTAGAGGCAGCCGAAAAGGCCGCTCGCATCGTCCGCGCCCGCATCGGTGAGCCATGTGCGCCTCTGGTCGACTCTGCCGAGCGACTTGGGCTCTTCGCATTCGTCCTGGACATCGACGGAAACGTCGAGGGCTCGTACGTTGCGCTCAAGGAGGGCGGTGTCGCGCTCATCCAGGGCAGACTCTCCTTGGGCGCGCGGCGATTCACCCTCGCCCACGAGCTCGGGCATCACGTGCTCGCCGACGAGTATTCGCCTGAATGGGTGAAGGGAGGCAAGGACGAGCGTGAGCGATTGGTCAGCGCGTTCGCGATCCATTTCCTCATCCCGCGGGACGGCGCAACGGCACGCTGGAGCGAGCTCGCTGGCGAGCGCGACGCGTGGACTGCTGCGCTTCACGTGGGCGCCGAGTATGGCGTGAGCTGGCCCGCGCTCTGCTCCCACTTGCTGAATCTGCGCCTGATCGACCAGTCGACGTTCGAGTCGGTAGTCCATCGCACTCCAAGAGGAGCGGACTTTGTGGAGCACGGCGTGAGGCTGATCGACGAGCCACGGTCTCCCCGCATACCGCGGACCTTTGCTGCCGCCGTCGTACGGGCGTATCGAGGCCACCGCCTCGGCCGGGAGCGCGCCCTCGATCTGCTCCGCGGAACTCTCGACGCGACCGACCTTCCAGAGCAGCATGACGTGCCGCTCGAGGGGATGGTTGGCGAGATAGAGTCCCTCTGAAGAGATGGGCGATGCCAAGACCAGATTGGTCTTCGAGAGGAATGGAGGTATCATGCCCTATACCATTGGGGGGAGGACAGTGATGCCAGGAATCAGTGAGATCATGGAGCGGGCAGTGGCGGCGGCTGCGGCCTTTCGCGAGCTGGACCAGAAGCGTACCGACGAAGTCGTGCGCGCTGTCTATCTGGCGGCGTTCGACAAGCGAGTCGCCTTCGCCAAGCTGGCCCACGAAGAGACTGGCATGGGCGTCTGGCAGCACAAAGTCATCAAGAACGTCGTTGCCACTCATCTCGTATACGATGACATCAAGGATCTCCGCACGGTGGGCGTGCTCGGAGTCGATCGACGGAGTGGCATCGCCGAGGTGGCGCAACCACTCGGTCCCATCCTCGGGTTGGTGCCAGTGACAAACCCCACCTCGACTGCCATCTTCAAGACGCTCATCTGCTTGAAGACGCGCAATCCGCTCGTTCTTTGTCCGCCGTTCGCCGCTCGTCGCTCCGTGGCAGCAGTGGTCGAGCTCTGCGTCGAGGCTGCGCTCGCGGCGGGCGCTCCGTGGGATTGCATCCAGTGTATCGAGAAGCCCGCTCCCCAGCTCGTGGAGGAGATCATGGGCGATCATCGCCTGGCGCTCATTCTCGCCACTGGCACCCACTCGGTAGTGAGGAAGGCGCACGCCTCAGGAACGCCGACGATTGGAGTTGGTACCGGCAATGTGCCGGTGTACGTCGGAATAACTGCCGACATCCCCTTTGCGGTGCGCAACATCATCGAGTCCAAGACCTTCGACAACGGAACGGTGTGCGCCAGTGAACAGGCGGTCGTGGTGAGGAGACAGGTCGCCGGCGAGCTGGTTGCCGAGCTCGAGCGCCAGGGCGCCTACGTGTTGTCCCGAGAGCAAGTCGTACGAGTTGCCAGCATCGCCTACGATCGCGAGCGCGAAACCATGAGTCCCAACGTGGTCGGGCAGCCGGTCGATCGGATCGCCAATGCTGCCGGTATCACCGTCCCCGATGGGACGGTGCTTCTCATTGCCCGTCAGGATGGCGTCGGCAAGGAGTTTCCCCTGTCGGCGGAAATCCTGGCGCCGATCCTTGCCCTGTACGAGGAGAACGGCTTCGAGGAGGCCATCGCGCGGTGCAGCGAAATCGCCCGCTTCGGCGGCGTCGGCCACAGCGCGGTCATCTATTCCAATGTCGACGAACGCATCGAGTACTTTGCCAGCCGGGTGGACGTCAGTCGCATCCTGGTCAACATGCCCTCGACACTCGGTGCGCTCGGTGGCATCTACAACACCCTCAGCCCGTCTTTCACCCTCGGATGCGGATCGGGTGGGCGAAACATCACGACCGACAACATCACTGCCCGCCATCTCCTCAACATCCATCGCATTGCTCGACGGCGACCGAATCCGCGTTGGTACGCGTTCGACACTCGGCACTACCTCGACGAATCCTTGCCGGCAGCGGAAATCGAGCAAAAGTACAATCGAAACTGCTAGAGCACCGATCGGTCCCTAACACGGCGATAGTGACCACGAGCGCAGCGCGGCTTCGCCGCGCGTAGCGAGTCGCGGCGCTGCACCATTTGGGTGGTCGCCCGGGAGGTGACGCGCCGCGGTGCCCCTCCTCGGAGAGGAGGGGCGGAGGGGTGGTCTTGAGGCGCGCTAGCGCCGGATCAGGGGGGATGTGGTTCCTTGGCGTTCGTGGCTCAGATGAGCTTTGACGAGGCC
>JAZDLZ010000161.1:0-2528 GCA_043801535.1 Pseudomonadota bacterium | reverse complement strand
GCATCGACCTGGCGACGAGACAGGTCGAGATTGCTGGCATAACGGCAAAACCGGATGGCCAATGGATGCAGCAGATTGCTCGCAACCTCACCGACGCAGAGGAAGGCTTCCTGCGAGGCAAACGCTACCTGATCCTCGACCGCGATTCGCTCTACACCGACGCGTTTCGGCAGATGCTGAAAGTGAGCGGCACCGAGGCATTGCGACTCCCGCCTTCGCGGCCGAATCTGCGGCGTGACTTCGCTGAAAGAGAACCAGAGCGCTGGCCCGAAGTACACGTAGAAGAGACCGACGTGGTCAGCTCTTGGACTTGGAGCGGCCGCGAAGTGATCCCGGCTCACAGTGCGTTCATGGCTGGCAGGACGGTCACTCTCCGAGAGCTAGGGCTGCTCAGCTGTTGCAAGCCCCACGGCCTGTTGGCCAAACGACTACTCTACTTCAAGCGGATCTCGGCGACAGGGAACTCATTGAATGCGTAGCCGAGTGGGCCAGCGAGCTGGCCGTGTTCCTTGCGATTTGACGAGACGAGGCCGGAAGTGACCTTGCTCTGAAGGCCGATCAACAAGTCTCCGACACGGCGGCATGTCGTGCCCTCCCAGGGAAACCGGCCATCCCGAATGGTCGCCCGCACGACATCTGCAATCGTCGCCAACTCCTTGGTTCGTTGGGTACAAGTCAGTCCGGCCAGGGTCACGTCAAGCGCCGCAAGCTCCTTCGAGAAACCAGCGACAAACGCGGCGATTCGGCAGCCGCTGTTCTCCGCCCTGCATTCAGGCACAGCTACGTTCCAACCTGCCGCCCCCGCCTCCGGCGATTCTGCCGCACGTCGACACGCGAAGCCATCGACTACCTTGTCAACGCTTGACTGGAACTCGTTCCATGCAGCAACGACCTGTCCGTCCAGGATCGCAACGATTTGGCCCTTTAGTCTAGGCCATGGGTCCATCGGTGGCTCGCCCATTTATTTGAATAGCATTGCGAGCATCCGGCTGGCTTTTCGGCCACCGGTAGCCTGCACACGATGGAAGCTCTCCTTGAGTGACAAACTATCCGCGACCTTCCGGCGTAAGAGAACGAGGTCTTGAATGTAGCTGCCTTTGAACTCCACGAGCGAGAACGCCGATACGCTGACCGGAGCCAAGTCGCCTCGCAGTTTCTCCGCCTCAGTTCGGACGCGGTCGTCACCGAGACCCGCTGGATCCAATGGTATCGTCATCCGAATACCTGCCTGGCGAAGAAGCCGCATCGCAAGTGCAGCGTCAATCTCGACGAGACGGGGCCGCCTCAGAATATTGGTTGCTTCGCGAAAGGCCATAAGGGCCTTGTTGTCAAAATCCGTGACGTCCTTTCGGTGAACAGCAGCGAGGATGGCACCAAGAACCTGAAGGAACTCGACGGGGGACTTCTCGCCCGTGGCAGCAGCCATCGCGAGCGCATCTTTCCAGGAATCGAAGGCGTTGGATCGTTCTGCAGGGGCTATGCCCGATCCGGACAGTCGAATCAGCTCGTAGGCTGTGTCGAGGTGAGACGGAGGCTGTGGCTTGCGTGGCGCCGCGTGTGGTCTCTCCGAAGGCAGGCACACGACATGCCCAGTCGGCACCGTGTGGTCCGAGACGAAATGCATCTCACGAGTCCTCGCTGCTGCGATCGGAATAACCTTTGCGCCCGCGTCGGCGTTGTTGTAGCACTCGTGTCGCCCTCTGAGGACTCGAACACCTCATGGAGATGCGGAAAGGCGAATTCACGGATCGCTTCCACCATCTCGCTCGTGGTGTCGGCATCGGGCAGCTCGACATTCGGCCATTCGCGCTGCGCCAGCTTTGTCACGCTGCCGATCTTGATTTCCTCCGGGCGGATGGGACCGCTCTCGGACTTCTTGTCCAGCGACACTTCGACCGGAAGGTGGAATTGCACGAAGATCGGTCCGTCGTATTCCGTCCAGCGGCAGCCCTCTGGATTCGCGATCTCGTCGAGCACGTAGAGCAGGTGGTCTTCGTTGGCAGCACTCACGAGGGCCGCGGAGAGGTCAGGCCAGCGTACGAGGTAGAGGGGCATCTGTCTTCGTCCTGTGTGTGCGTCGGTCGCAACAGATGATAGCGTGGACGAAGCCGGCCATGTGCGGCAAGAATGGGGTATCGGATAGAACGACCTCACCGGCGCAGAAGTGGCTGTCGGGCATCGAGGTCTACGGACGAGAAACCGATAGTCGGCCGCACTGCTGAGTCATCGAAGCAACATGGTTCCACATGACCCGCTGCTCGGCCCACACCGGACTGCGGAGCACCTGGCGCAGGTGGCGCTCGCAGATCGGCTGCTTCCCAGGCGGGAAGCGGAGGCTGAGCACCTCTGCCTGGATGTCTGGCGCGAGGAGCAGGAGGTTCATGACTTGGGTCAGGCGGGCGCGGGTGAGGCCGTGGTGGCGGGCGACGTCGGCGTAGTCGCGGAACTCGCCGGCATGGATCCGTGCTTCGATGGCGTGAGCCTGGGCGAGCAGAAGCGCGACCCTGGCAGGCCGGGTCTTGTTCAGG
>JAZDLZ010000154.1:0-12303 GCA_043801535.1 Pseudomonadota bacterium | reverse complement strand
CGGCGCGACGGTGACATGGCACTCCAATGAATGGCCGAATTGAACAAGGAACTAGGAGCAGAGGACCAAAGACCGAGAACGGCCTGCGCTCCCTCGGGTGCCTTATCATGTCCATCCGACCGAGACACGTCCACGTCGGGTATCGCTGACGCTCTGGTTTCGCCGCCATCGACGGGGGACCAACGAGCAACGATCACACCCGCTGTCGCGTTGGGAGTTGACTCTACGCCTGGCCTGGGTAGTCTCCTTCCCCGGGAGTCCTCGTCATGGCTCAAGACCAAGACCTACGCATCGAACCCGACCACGCTTTCATCAAGCACCTCGCACGCAACGGCGGAGCCACTGCCAAGCGCTGCTTTC
The DNA here is from genome assembly GCA_043801535.1 of Pseudomonadota bacterium. GTDB lineage: Bacteria > Myxococcota_A > Polyangia > Haliangiales > SHYZ01 > JAZDLZ01. Next base: position 11,943 of record JAZDLZ010000154.1, on the reverse strand, counting down.
AGTGCGCTACCTGTTCGGTAGTGTGCGGATTGTCCCCGGCCGACAAGCCGTTTCCGCGCAAGGAAATGCTGTGGGCGCAGTGGGGGCTGAAGGATCGGCTCCTCACCGATCCCGACGTCTGGCTGTGCCATCAGTGCAACGATTGCACGGCCCGTTGCCCGCGCGATGCCCGTCCTGGCGATGTGCTGGCGGCGGTGCGGCGGGCAGCGATCGCGGAGTACGCGTTCCCTCGTTGGCTCGGCAGACTTACCGGTGATCCGCGTGCGCTGCCGCTCTTGCTGGCGATTCCGTTCGTGGTCGTCGCCATTGCGCTCTCCGCGGCGGGGACTTTCTTCGCTCCCTCTGTCCTCGAGGGCACCATCGAATTCGCCAAGCTCGCACCACACTCGCTCATCGAGCCCTTGTACATTGGCATCTCCGCTCTCGTCGCGCTCGCCTTCGTTATCGGCGGCGTGCGTTTCTGGCGCGCCCTCGACAGGCGACACGGGCGGCAACGCAACGGATCCCTGATCGCGGCAATCTGGGAAATCGTCGCCCACCGACGATTCCGCGAGTGTACCGCGGAGCGCAGCCGTCATTTTTCCCACCTGCTGGTGTTCGTGGGCTTCGTCGCCCTGGCAGCGACTGCCGGATTGGCGGCGATCGCCCAGAAGGTCTTCGACGTCTATCCACCTCTTCCTCTCGGACATCCGATAAAGATCCTCGGCAATATCGGGGCGGCAATGGTGGGGATCGGCGGTGCCATCCTGGTGTGGCGACGAGCGACCGGTCACGACGGCTCGGGTCGCAGCACCTACTTCGACTGGCTGTTCGTTCTCGTTCTCTACTCGGTGGCGTTGACCGGCATCCTGTGCGAAATCGTACGGCTGTCCGGATCGCCGGCTGCCTACACCATCTACTACGTCCACCTCAGCCTGGTCATGTTCCTCCTCGGCTACGCGCCGTACACCAAGTTCGCCCACTTCTGGTACCGCGCCCTTTCCATGGTCTACGCCGAGGCCAGGAGCCCATTCGCCTCCCGTTCTGCCGCCGCCGTCGCCCGTACTGACGCTGGCGGCGAGCAGCCATCTGCTTCCGAGCAAAAGGCTGCCTAGTCGCCGTCGCAAAATAACTTGAAAACTGGAGCACAGATTTTAGCTTGCCCGGCTGATTGGTGGATGCTAGTGTCCCCCGCGTAATCGCGGCAGGTGATTGCCACTGGTCACGCCGGGCAGCGAGAGCCCCCCGGTGCGGAAACCTCTCAAAGCTTGCGGACCTGCGTATTCGTAATACTCGGAGGGAGTTCTAAATGGCCGATTCAAAAGTCTCAACCCCAATGTTGGACGAGCTGCTCTCGGGACCGTGGCCGAGCTTTGTCAAGGAGCTCAAGAAGGTCGCGGACCGGAAGCCAATGGCGCAGGACCTCCTGCGACAGCTCGAGCTTTCCTACGAAGAGGGCCAAGGCCACTGGAAGCACGGTGGCCTGGTCGGCGTCACTGGGTATGGAGGAGGAGTCATCGGGCGCTACTCCGATTCGCCGGAGAAGTTCCCGAATGTCGCTCACTTCCATACGATGCGAATCAACCAGCCGTGCGGCTGGTTCTACACGTCGAAGGCCCTTCGCACGATCTGTGATATCTGGGAGAAGCACGGATCGGGCATCACTAACATGCACGGATCCACCGGAGACGTCATTCTCCTCGGTACCGTGACCAACGAGCTGGAGCCGACGTTCCAGGATCTCGCCAAAGCCGGATTCGATCTCGGTGGCTCCGGGTCGGCAGTGCGGACGCCAAGCTGTTGCGTTGGCAAGGCTCGCTGCGAGTGGGCCTGCTACGACACGATGGCGCTGACTCACCAGCTCACCATGGAGTTCCAGGACGAGCTGCACCGGCCGGCGTTCCCCTACAAGTTCAAGATGAAGATGGCCGGCTGCGGCAACGACTGCGTGGCGTCGATCGCTCGCGCGGACATGTCGATCATCGGAACCTGGCGCGACGCCATTCGTATCGATGCCGACGCGGTGGCCGCCTACGCCAAGGCTGGTCTCAACATCGAGCGCGATGTCTGCGGCAAGTGCCCGACTCGCTGCATCGAGTGGAACGGCAAGACCATCAAGATCGAGAACAGCGAGTGCGTGCACTGCATGCACTGCATCAACTCCATGCCCAAGGCGCTGCGACCTGGCGTCGATTCCGGCGCAACGATCCTCGTCGGATCCAAGGCCCCGATCGTGCAGGGCGCGCTCTTGAGCTCGGTGATCGTCCCCTTCATGAAGCTCGAGCCGCCCTACGCGGAGCTCAAGGATCTCATCCGCAAGATGTTCGAGTGGTGGGATGAGCACGGCAAGAACCGCGAGCGCATCGGCGAGCTGATCCAGCGCAAGGGTATGGGTAACTTCCTCGAGGCTGTTGGGCTGGAGCCTCATCCGGAGATGGTCTTTGCTCCGCGCGCCAACCCGTACATCTTCTACGAAGAGTACTTCGAGGCCGAGGAGACTGAAGAGGCTCAGGGTTAATGACAACCGGAGACAGGAGCTAGCTACTATGGCAACTGAAACCGCAAAGCGGATAACTGATATTGGTCCACCTCACTACGAGCAATTCCTTCACCCGATGGTGCAGAAGAACTACGGCAAGTGGAAGTACCACGAGACCGTTCGTCCTGGCGTGCTGGTGCACGTGGGCGAGAGCGGCGACAAGCTCTATACCGTGCGCGCCGCTTCGCCTCGTATTCTCGCGATCGATACGATTCGTTGGTTCGCCGACCTGGCCGACAAGTATTGCGGCGGCTATCTGCGCTTCACCAGCCGCAACAACGTCGAGTTCCTGCTCGACGAGCAGAAGAAGGTCGATCCGCTCGTCGCCGAGCTCCAGGCCAACAACTACCCGGTTGGAGGCACTGGCAGGTCGATCTCCAACATCGTCCACACCCAGGGATGGGTACACTGCCATTCCTCGGCGACCGATGCCTCCGGCATCGTCAAGGCGTTGATGGACGAGCTCAACGAGTACTTCGTTGGCGAGAAGCTGCCAGCCAAGACCAGGGTCGCGCTCGCCTGCTGCCTCAATATGTGCGGCGCCGTCCACTGCTCCGACATCGCCATTCTCGGTATTCACCGGCGGCCACCGAAGGTCAATCACCAGACCCTTCCCAAGACCTGCGAAGTCCCGACACTGATCGCGTCCTGCCCGACTGGCGCCATCCGGCCCGACGGCAAGACCGTGAGCGTCGAGGAGTCGCAGTGCATGTATTGCGGCAATTGCTACACCGTGTGTCCGTCGATGCCGATGAACGACCCGCTCAACGACGGCATCTCCATCTGGGTCGGCGGCAAGGTGTCCAACGCCCGCACTGCGCCGAAGTTCTCCAAGCTGGCGATTCCGTTCATCCCGAACAACCCGCCGCGTTGGCCGGAAGTCGTTCAGGCGGTCAAGAACATCGTCACGGTGTACGCCAAGAACGCGCACCAGGGAGAGCGTATCGGCGAGTGGATCGACCGGATTGGCTGGACCAAGTTCTTCAAGCTCACCGGCATCGAGTTCACCAAGTATCACATTGACGACTTCACCCACGCCGGATTGAGCTACAGGACGACAGCGCAAGTCCGGCTCTAGTGGCTGTGCCAGGTAGGTCGTGCGACTTAGAGAGAGTAGCAAAGCGAGGAACAACAAATGGCCGACAACGGACCAGTGAGTATTGAGACGATTGCCGATGAGATGTACAACATGGTCAAGGACTGCGCCGGCAAGAAGAACCTCAAGGCTGGCGATTTGACCAAGGCCATGGTCGCAAAGTTCGGCGAAGCGCGTTGCTCGAAGGATGACTGCAAGAAAGCCATCAGGCAGCTCATGGACTCCGAGCGGTGCGTGTACGGCTACTTTGGCGGCAGCTACATCCAGCTCCCCGGCACTGAAGCCGCGCAGAAGTAATCCCTCCCCGTGGGCGGTGTCCAGAGCCGCCCGCGGGCGTTTTCTTCTGTTGTCTCTAGCTAGCGGACCACGCGGGCAGGGTCCTATCCATACTCATGCTCTTCGGGGCACCAGCACAAACTGTCGATGACGCTCCCCAAGGAAAGGGAGGCGAGGGACGGCGTAGCCCGTCCTCTCTGTCGCTGCCGCGCCTCGTGATTGCCGGCCTGGCTGGCGATTCGGGCAAGACAGTGGTGTCGCTCGGGTTGCTGGCGGCTTGGCGGAAGAGCGGACTTGTTCGTCGTTTCGCCGTATTCAAGAAAGGACCAGACTACATCGACGCGGCCTGGCTCGGCTGGGCTGCGGGCAGTGGCAGTATTGGAGTTGGAGTTGGCGGTGGCGGTGGCATGGCCAGGAACCTCGACGTTCACCTGATGGGTGAGGAGACCGTGACAAGGTCGTTCGTCACCCACGCCGTCGAGGTCGAGGCCGAAGTGAGCCTCATCGAGGGGAATCGAGGGCTCTACGACGGGCTGGACGCTGCTGGCTCGGCGAGCACTGCGGCGCTGGCCAAGCTGCTGCGCGCCCCGGTCCTTTTGGTGGTGAGCGTGCCAAAGACGACTGCCACCGTGGCAGCGCTGGTGCTGGGCTGCCAGAAGCTCGACCCGGGGGTCGACATTGCCGGAGTGGTGTTGAATCGAGTGGCCGGTGCCCGACACGAGCGGGTGTGTCGAGAGGCGATCGAGCGCCATGCCGGAATACCAGTATTGGGCGCGATACCGCGCTTCGAGGGCGCGGACGTGTTGCCGGGCCGACACCTTGGCCTGGTGACCCCTGCCGAGCATCCCAGCCTCGACCAGGTGCGTGACCGCATTGGCGACCTCGTCGCCAATCACGTGGACATCGGGCGATTGCTCGACGTGGCGCGGGCAGCCTGTCCGCTGTCTTCTTCTGTTTCTGTCTCTTTTGTAGCCGCCGCCGAGCAGGTCGCGACCGAACAGGTCGCCGCCGCCAGTGATGCCGGCAGTGCGGCGCGGCGCAGCCTCTCGATAGGCTACTTCCGCGATTCAGCATTCACCTTCTACTATCCCGAAAACCTCGAAGCCCTGGAGCGGGCGGGAGCAGTGCTGCAGCCAATCTCGGCGCTCACCGATCCGGTGCTGCCTCCTATCGATCTCCTCTACATCGGGGGCGGCTTTCCCGAGACGCACGCCGAGCAGCTCGCCGCCAATCGCGCATTGATGGATCGAGTGAAGGCTGCAGTGGAGGACGGGCTTCCGGTATACGCCGAGTGCGGCGGATTGATGTACCTGGCCGAGCAGGTCAAGACCATCGACGGGAAATCTCACCGTCAGAGCGGAGTGCTTCCGATCGGAATCGAGGTGAGCTCCAGCCCACGAGGACACGGGTACTGCGAGCTGTGCGTTGATACCCCCAACCCGTTCTTTGCCGTCGGGACGGAGTTGCGCGGGCACGAATTCCACTATTCCCACATCGTCGCTGGACAGGAGCGAGTTGCTTCTGCCTACGCGGTGACTCGAGGAACCGGCTGTTTTGGCCGGCGTGACGGCTTGACTTACCGAAACGTGTTGGCCAGCTACGCCCACCTTCACGCGTTGGGCGCACCCGAGTGGGCCGAAAGCTTGTGCCGGAGCGCCAGGATCGTGGCGTCGGCAACAACGGCAGCAACAACAACGGCAGCGGCGATGGCGACGGCGAAGGCTTGTGTTGGCCAAGAAGGAAGGAAGACGACATGTCGACTCTAGTCAAGAAGGCAGTGAAGGTTGTCAAGAAGTCGGCGGGCGGCCGTTCTGGCGGCGGCTCTGGCGGCGCAGAGATATCTCCTCTTCGTCCCCGATTCCAGCAAAAGGAACCGCCGTGTATCAATACTTGCCCCAGCTCCTCGGACATTCGCGGCTGGGTAACCGCCATTGCTCAAGGCGAATCGTACGGTCTCACCCCGGCTCAGTCCCATGAGAAGGCGTGGTACCTGCTGACCGACAAGAATCCGTTCCCGGCGGTGTGCGGCCGGGTTTGTCCTCATCCCTGCGAGACGAATTGCAACCGGCACGCCGTCGACCACCCCGTTGCCATCAACGCCATCGAGCGTTCCATTGGCGACTACGGTCTGCAGAACAAGCTGCCGCTCCGCAAGCTGACCGAGGACAAGCGCAGCGAGAGAATCGCCGTCGTCGGCGCTGGTCCAGCCGGGCTCTCCTGCGCCTATCAACTGGCGCGGCGCGGCTATCCGGTCACGGTGTTCGAGGCTTTCCCCCATGCGGGAGGCATGCTGCGCTACGGAATCCCGGTGTACCGGTTGCCGCGCGAAGTCCTCGACGGTGAGATCGCCAAGATCGCCGAGCTCGGCGTCGACATCAAGCTCAACACCATGGTGGGCAAGGACGTCTCCTACGACGTTTTGCGCCAGGAATTCCGCGCGGTCTTCGTCGGCATCGGCGCGCACAAGGGACTCAAGCTCGGCGCTCCGGGCGAGGACGCGGTCAACGTGATGAGCGGCGTCGAATTCCTCCACCGGGTGAACGCCGGCGAGAAGGTCGACATCGGCTCGAAGGTCATCGTGGTCGGCGGCGGCGACACCGCCATCGACGCGGCGCGCGTCTCGCGCCGGCTCGGCGCCGAGGTGGTGCTCCTCTATCGCCGTACCCGCAAGGAAATGCCGGCAATCGAGCCGGAGATCGTCGGCGCAGAGGAAGAAGGCGTCAAGCTGGAGCTCCTGGCGGCACCGATCGAGGTGCTGCGGCAGGGTAACCGCGCCACCGGGATCCGCGTGCAGCGCATGCAGCTCGGCGAGCCCGACAAGAGCGGCAGGCCGAGACCGGTTCCGATCCCCGGTTCCGAGTACACCGTCGAGGCGACCACCATCATCCCCGCCATCAGCCAGGAGCCAGACTTCGCTGGCTTCGAGAAGCTGCGCAGCGGCAAGGATTGGCTCAAGGTCGACGATCGCGGCAAGAGCAGCGAGGATGGCACCTACGCGGGCGGCGACGCCGTTGCCCTGGCAATCGCCACCACCGCCATCGGCCACGGCCGGCGGGCCGCCGAAGCGATCGACGACCTTCTCAACGGACGAGTCGCCGAAGCACCGGCGTCGTTGCCGCTGGTCAAGCCCGAGCGCATGAAGCTCGGCTACTACAAGCAGCTCCCCCGCAACGAGCGCACCCACCTGGCAGTCGAGGAGCGGCTACGGGACGGCAACGCCGAGGTCGAGCACGCTCTCAGCGAGGCCCAGCTTCTCGACGAGTCCAAGCGCTGCCTGAGCTGCGGCATGTGCTTCGACTGCGAGACCTGCTGGATGTACTGCACCAACGGCGCCTTCGTCAAGAAGCCAAAGGGCGAGCACTTCGGCCTCAAGCTCGAGGTCTGCAACGGCTGCAAGAAGTGCGGCGAAGAGTGCCCCTGCGGGTATATCGATCTGATCTAGTCCAGCCAGCCAGCCAGCCAACCAGAAGAACATCGAACGGATCCGAGCAGGAGTGTCGGCGAGCCAGCGAGCCCCGCTGCGTTCGTCGCGCTGTGCTAGGCTTGGCCCATGCCCGTGCAATTGTCCATCACATCCAAGCTGCCCGCCGCCGTGAAGCGGAAACCGGACAGGGCAATCTATCCCGCGCGGCATGCGCGGCAGAGCCGCCGACCCTCCAGAGGTACTTCATGATTCAGACTGTCCGCTTCGAGGGGTACCGGTCGCTGAAGGACGTGACCTGGAATCCTGGGAAGCTCAATGTCGTTATCGGACCGAATGGTTCGGGAAAATCCAACCTGCTGCGTGCACTTTCTTTGCTCCAACGCTCTGCGCTGGGTGAGCTGCCCAGAGACATCGTCAAGCAGGGAGGCATTGCTCCAATCCTGTGGGACGGTCGGGCTCCGGAGCTGGCGTGGACAGTCACGGCGGCCGATCCAGGAGATGGTGGGCGCAATCCGGATTCGCTGACCTACGAGCTGCGGCTGCGCCGACTCGGTGCCACAAGCGCCTACCGAGTCGAGCACGAGCTGCTTGCCAAGCGCTCCTCGGGCTCGAAGGATCCCGGCGCCGAATCCACGCCCACCAAGCTCCTCGAACGTCGGCCAGGGCACGCCGCGGTTCTCGACCTTCAGGAGCGGCAGCTCCTCGCCCATGAGGGCAGCATCCCCGACGATCAGACTCTGCTCTCGCTGGTCTCTGGCCCATTCAGCAACCATCTGGTCTCCGCCTTTCGCGAGACACTGGCAGCATGGAGCATTTTCCACGACGTCCACGTCGATCAGGACGCAGAAGTTCGCAGACCTGCGGTCGCGCGGATCGACAACCGAGTGGCGGCCGACGGACAGAACCTCATCCCGGTGCTTCACACCCTCTATACTGGCCACCGCGAGTTCAAGCAAGACGTCGACATGGCCATGAAAGCCGCGTTCGGAAGCGACTTCGAGGAAATCTCCTTTCCGCCCGCCGCTGACCAGCGGGTGCAGCTTCGTCTTCGCTGGCGATCGTTGAACAGCACTCAGTCTGCGTCCGATCTGTCGGACGGGACCATCCGATTCTTGCTGCTCCTGGCAGTTCTCGGCAATCCCAGGCCAGACGCGCTCATCGCCATAGACGAGCCCGAGGCTGGCCTTCACCCTGCCATGTTGCCCATTGTTGCCGAGCTCGCTCGTCAGGCTGCCGATCGCAGCCAGGTCATTCTGACGACACATTCCCCTCAGCTTCTCGATGCGTTCGGCGACGAGCCACCCACGACGACGACCGCCCGGTGGGAAAACGGCGAAACAAGACTCTCCGTCATCGAGGGCGACGAGCTTGGTCGTTGGCTGAAGGAGTACAGTCTGGGCGCCCTCTTCCGGTCCGGCGAGCTCGAGGGCATGGCATGAGATTCGTTCTTTTCGTCGAGGGTCACACGGAAAAGTTGGCGATTCCGTCCTTTCTGAAACGCTGGCTCGATTCGCAGCTCGTGCATCCAGTGGGAATCAAGACCGTCCGATTCGAAGGCTGGTGTCACTATGAGAGCGAGATTGCCAAGAAGGTCGAGTTGAATATTTCCGGTCGAGCTGGCCAGGACGTGGTTGCCGGTGTCGGGCTCCTCGACTTGTATGGTCCGACTTTCTATCCGTCGGAAATGAAGACCGTCGACGATCGGCTGCGGTGGGCAAAGGGCTACCTCGAACGAAAGGTGGGGAACAGCCGATTCACCCAGCATTTCGCCGTGCATGAGCTCGAGGCGTGGCTCTTGGCCGCACCCGCTGCCTTTCCCAAGGCAGTTGGCTGCGCGCTTCCAGGGAGAGTCGCTCATCCCGAGACCGTGGATCTTGACGAACCGCCCGCCAAGCTTCTAGGACGGTTGTATCGCGAGAAATTGAATCGAGGGTATCGCAAGATCATCGACGGGGTGAATCTGTTCGCCAATCTGGATCCGGTGCTTTCGTATCGCAAGTGTCCCCGGCTCAAGCTACTGCTCGACGACATGCTGCAGAGAGCGCAAGGGGCTGGCCTGTGATCGCGTGTCTGATATGCCGCTCGCGCTGGCTGTGGCGAGAGCGAGCGCCGTTGCAGCGCCACGTTGAGGTGGGCCGTTGCCGCGTTGTCGCCGGGTGCTACAATTGACAACTAGCATGGTGCACGGGCTCGACATGCGAGATGTCCTGAGTGAGGCTCTGAAGCTGCCAGCGCGCGAGCTTCGCGACGGAACGGAAAAAGGACTGAGCGCCGAGGAAGCTTAGAGATTCCTGATATGGATCCAATCGAGTTGCGCGAGCGTATCTCACGCTGGGAGAACCTCCACACGGATTTCAAGGAGTCGGTCGGCAGCCCCGACGAGCTCGCCAAGGACCTCGTCTGTTTCGCCAACACGAACGGCGGACAGATTATCGTGGGCGTGGCAGACGACCGGACCATCGCCGGCGTCGTTGATCGGGATCCGGTTCACCGCCAAGTGGACAACGTCGCGTTCAACAACTGCGAGCCGCCGATAACGGTCGTGCAAGAGACTGTCGAGATCGACGGCAAGACTGTGGTCGTCATCAACGTCCCGAAGGGGAGCCAGCGCCCCTACCGGACCAACCGCGGTCGCTACTACGTGCGGACGACGTCGGGGTGCCGCGACGCCTCGCGCGAAGAGCTTCTGCGCCTGTTCCAGGCGGTCGAGAGCCTCTACTACGACGAGACCCCGCTTCCCCGCCTCACCGTGGGCGACCTCGACCTGGACGCCCTCGACCACTTCCTGGAGAAGACGGCACAGAAGGAGCTCGGTGATGATCCGCCGAGGCTGCTCAAGGCCTGGGGGCTCCTGTCGGCCGGGCATCCTACGATGGCCGGGTTCCTGCTCTTCGGGCGCAACCCGCAGAAGCACCTGCCGTACGCACAGATCAACGCGGCGCGGTTTCCTGGTACGGACGTCGCGGCGGCGCCGTCGGATCGCAAGGACCTCGGCGGCCGGCTCCTCGACATGATCGACGACGCCCAGCGCTTCTTGCGGTTGCACCTCAGGTTGCCGCACGAGATCCATGGCTTCGAGCCAGAGCCAAGGCCCGAGATGCCCGAGGAGGTGCTGCGCGAGGCGATCGTCAACGCGGTAGCCCATCGCGACTACACGATCCAGGGACCGATCAGGCTCTTCGTCTTCGACGACCGGATCGAGATCCACACACCTGGCAAGCCGCCGAACAGCGTGGACGCCGAGGCGATGCGCGCGGGCGTTCACGTGGTTCGCAACCCGCGCATCTACGCGCGGCTCTCCTCGGACGCCGGGCTGGCTACGCGGGCTGGCACCGGGGTGCCGCGCATCGTGAAGCTCGTTCGGAACGCGACCGGCAAGGACGTGGGCCTCGAGGTGAGGGACTTCGAGGTGCTGCTGTCGATTCCGAGGAAGGCGTCGCTGGCCTGAAACCGAGCACTGGCCGAAGACTAGCTAGCATGGTGCACGGGATCGACATGCGAGATGTCCTGAGTGAGGCTCTAAAGCTGCCAGCGCGAGAGCGGATGGCAATCGCCGAGGAGCTTTTTGCGAGCATTGCAGACGAGGATAGTCGGGACGCAGACAATCGACGAGACGAGGACGACCGAGAGCAGGATGACGACGAGGAGATCCAGGCTGCCTGGGCCGAGGAGATCGAGCGTCGTTCGCGCGAGCTTCGCGACGGAACGGTGAAAGGACTGAGCGCCGAGGAAGCTCGTCGCATCATCGCGAGCGACCCATCTTGCAGGGACCGCTGATCGTCATCCACCCCGAGGCTATTGCCGAGGCGCAGGCGGCCCGGGCCTGGTTTTCGGCGCGCAACCCTGCCGTCGGAGACCGATTCCTGGCCGAGTACGACCGGGCGATCGCATGCATTGCGGAGAGTCCCAATCGCTGGCCGGAGCACCCGCGAATACCTGGCTATCGATGGTGGTTTCGTTTCGGACGATTCGGCTACTCCGTGGTGTATGAGATCCTGCCAGACATGGTGCATGTTCTGGCTGTGGCGATACTGGCAAAGACGGCGACCAGCGACAGCGCGGCAGAGGTAGGGGCTTCGGCGAATTGCCACGTCTTCGCTCTCGGTGATTGCGAGAGCTCGTTCGAGACGCGACGTGCTGGCCGGCGATGGTGTTCGGAGACGATGGGTGGTTAGAGCGCTGCGAAGCTGCGCGACATGCGAAGCAGTTTGCTGTTCAATGCCTCGAATGAGCAGTCGCTGGGGCTGAACTCGGGCAGATCGATAGCGGTAGCTGTCAATCCCAATGCACCTTCTACGCCTAATGGATTGGAAGCAAGAGTAGGAAGCTGGACCTCGGTGCTTCCGTCGAAGGTGACCACGGTCCAGAGTACCAGGACACCACTCTGTTGCTGTTCTAGATAGAGCATCGAGGTCAAGTCAGCTCCTGCTGCCAGCGTATAAGAAAACCCCGCCGCGGTAGCGCTGCCGATCACCGGTAGGGGCAGCCATTCGCCGGTCTGAACCGGACCCTTGCTGATGTCCACGTTTCGCAGGCGTTTGCTGCTCTGAACGAGCGAGCTCTTGTACGCCCAGGCGACTAGTTCATAGGTAGCGTCTTTCAGGTCATCCTGCAACGCGGGAACCTTGG
>JAZDLZ010000144.1:0-4021 GCA_043801535.1 Pseudomonadota bacterium | reverse complement strand
CTTGCCTGGCAACGCAGCTTGCGGGTTGCCACGACGACCGGGCCAAGTCAGCCTCGCTGAGCACCAAGGCGGACACAGAAAGCCTCTCTCTGGTCGAACGTATTCTTCTAATGAGAGAGCCTTTCTCGGAGCTCTCGTTTGTGCCCCAAGATGCGCAAGCCTTGGTGAGAGTAGACCTTGCAGCGGTTGCCTCTCGCGCTCCCCAGAGCGGACGGATGCTCGACTTTGTCTTTCACGCTCAGCAGCCGGCAATCTGGGAATTCATGGGGAGAGCTGGAATCACTATTGGCCGCGAGATAACCGCGCTCTATCTCGTCTCGGATGCAAGCTCGACTCTCGGCACGGGCGCAGGCACGAATGCCCACGTCCCATCAGACCCCACGGTCGTTGTCGCGGCAGTGGGAGGAATAGACCGCAACAGGGTGATGGCTGCGCTGCGCCACGCTGGAGGAAAACTGGAAGTGGCACCAAACGGTGCATCGGTAGTGGTTTGGCCACCGAGCGAGGGCAACGTCGTGGGCGCCCACGAACCGCACGAAAAGCCACTGCTGGGCGAAACGGCGATTGGCATCGCCGAGGATCTCCTGGTGTGCGGCTCGTCGCCGCTGGTTCGTAGCGTGCTTGCCACCAAGACCGGCCAAAAGAAAGACATCCGCAGCGGTCGACTCGCCAGGGAGATCATGGCAGTCGACCGTACTGCCATCGTGTGGGGCGTTGGCCTCAGCACTTCGCCGCAATCCTATCTGGCAAAGCTGGCGCCAGGAGTGCGAAAAGTCAGGTTCCAGGCAATCATGCCTCCCAATACCGATACCGAGCCAGCCGAGCCAGGAAAGATCGAGCTCCGTGCCGAGTTTGCTTCCGTACAAGACGCAACGAGCACGCGGAGCAGCATCGAAGCGCTCTTGAACAGCGGCATGGCACTAGGTGCAAGCACGCCGGTCGGCGGCATGATTCGCCAACTCCGCGAAACCGCGAGTTTTTCTCTCGACGGCACCACGATGACCGTCAAGAGTGAGGTCACTCCGTGAAGACCACGAGCACTGCACCGGCGCGTCGCCCTGCGATCGGGATTACTCTGGGAGACCCGTCGGGGATCGGCCCGGAGATTATTGCCCGAACACTTGCCGCCACTCCAACCGACGTCCGTGAACGAGTGATCGTGTTCGGCGATCGCGGCGTTCTCGACCGAACCGGCGTTCCACTTGCCCCCGAGGTAGCCATCGAGGACATCACTAGCCTTTCCGTGGATGACTCGAGACCGGGAGCAGGAACGCTCGCTGGCGCTGTCGCCCAGATAGAATACCTCGAGGTGGCTGCCCGGGCAGCGCATGCTGGCCGAATCGACGCTCTCGTCACTGCGCCCATCTCCAAGATCCAGGCACGCTTGGCAGGATTCCAGTTTCCCGGACACACCGAATTCTTCGCTTCGCGGCTGGGTGCAACCGAGTTTGCAATGATGTTTGCTGGTCCCCGTTTCAGGGTGGTTCTGGCCACGATCCACATCCCGTTGGCCAAGGTTGCCGAGCACCTTACCGCGGCAAGCATTGCTCGGGCAATCGCGCTTGGCGCAGTGGCAATCAATCGCGATTTTTCCATTGCCAAACCTCGGATTGGTGTCCTCGGATTGAATCCGCACGCAGGCGAAAACGGGCTATTCGGGCGCGAAGAGCCAGAGATAATCGTTCCCGGAATTATCGCAGGAAAGCAACGAGTTGCCCGTCAATCGTTCAAGCAAGAGTCCAGCAAGGAATCCATACCGGCCTCCGCCAGGACGTTCGACAAGGCGTTCGACAAGGCGTCCGATAGAACAAACGATCTCGAACAGACCATCGACGCGACGGTCGAAGGCCCCCTGATACCCGACGCCGCCTTTCGCAGCGCCTACGAGGGACAATGGGATCTTCTGATTGCCATGTACCACGACCAAGGACTGATCCCGATCAAGCTCGTCGACTTCGAGGAATCGGTCAACGTCACCCTCGGACTTCCAATCGTGCGGACCTCGCCGGATCATGGCGTCGCCTATGACATCGCCGGAGCTGGCCGCGCTCGAATCACTAGCTTTGCAGCAGCGCTCAAGACGGCCGACGCGATGGCTGCCCGTCGCCTGAGCTCAGCAGGGTAGCCACTCGCGTTCGGCGGCACCGACCATTTCTCGGGGCTCTTGCTTTACAGTTCGTGTCCTCCTGGGACAGGCTATTATTATTACCCACTGGAGGATATCCCAATGCCCCACACCGGCTCACGGTGCTTGTGCCCGGTAGCATCCGTCTCTCTTGGGGATGCACAGAGCGTGGCATCCCAACCCGCATCAACCTCAACCGACCGAGGCACTTCTTCCGTCGAACATACGCCTGCACATCCACTGGTATCACGTCCGCTCGCACTCCTTCTGCCAGTCGGCCTCCTGCTCACGACTGGCTGCGCCAACATGTCGACATTCCAAACTGGTCGCACTGCTGGCAAGAATGCCCTGCGTCTCGGCGCTGGCATCAACGTCGGCGCGGCAACAGAGGCGAGCGTTCTCCTGCCGTACGACGACGCAGGCGACGACAACAAGACAATCATCCCAATGCCGACACTAGAGCTATGGGCACGATATGGGCTACGGGATAACCTGGATCTTGGATTGCGGCTATACAGCGTAGGGGTGAGCGGCGAAGTGAAAATCCAGGTTGCTGGCGATCAGAAGAGTCCCTTTGCCGCGGCCATGGGCGTGACGGTCAACTACTTTGGGTACTCGCGCCCGGAGCCGGAAGAGGACACCGAGGAGGTTGACTGGAGCGGACGGGTTCAACTACTGGATTTCACAACCTCCGTCTATCTTAGCTACACATTGTTGAACGGATGGTTCAACTTCTACCTTGCCCCCAAGTATGTGAGTCGCAATGTCACCCTCGGAGCGACCGTCGAGGATACTGGAGGACAGATTGGCATCAACAACGACCTGGCAGGCACCGGACTCGGCATTGCCATCGGACGGGATTTCTCCCTGTACGTGGAAGGGGGAGCGTACGTGCCAATCGGTTTTGACGGAACGTTCTACGACGTCGGCATCGGTTTCGACTTCTAGCGTCAAGAGGTATCACCATGAACCCAGTCACTGTCGGCATCCTCGTAGGTTCCCTCTTTGCTGTCGCCAACGGGCATGATCCCGAGAATGAGTCACCTCTCGGACTGGCGACACCCCAACCGAATACCACCTCCGACTCCAAGTCAGAGTCTAAGGCAGAGGTCAAGGCTACTCGTCGCGCACGCGTGAACTCGATCAATCTGAGCCCGCTCGGCTTCCTGACCAGCAACGTGTACTTTCTCAACTACGAGAGGCTCATCGGCGCTCACGGGTTGGTGGTCGAGGCAGGCTTGTCTTTCTCCAACTTCGCAACGACCGTACAAGGTGGAGTGGGCTACCGGTGGCATTGGCGGAGTCGCCAAGACTCAGGGTTTCTCGGGATGATGATCGTCCTCGCCGGCGCCACCGGAAACGGCGGTATCGAATTCAACGAGGTCGACTATTCCTACCCTATGGACAAGACCAACATTCGAGGCATTGCCACAATTGGCAGAAGGTGGGCCTGGGATTGTGGACTGAATGTGACGCTGCGCGTTGGCGCTGGTACCGGTCTCGACTGGGTGAACGTCAAGAGCGACGAGCCCGCCGCGCTCGAGCTGGAGAAAAAAGACAATGAGACCGGCAGCCTGGCGCTCGACGGCGAGGTCTCGCTGGGCTACACGTTCTGACGAAAGCGCGCGCGCCGTTTCTCGGGCTCTGGTGAAGCTACTTGGGCAAAGGGGGTCGCGCAGGAACAACTTGTCCACGACATCGGCGCCAAGGCGCCCGCATGGCAAGGAGCGAGGAGGGCGCATACTTTCGGCATGTGAAGGGGTGTGATCGTTGCTCGTTGGTCCCCCGTCGATGGCGGCGAAACCAGAGCGTCAGCGATACCCGACGTGGACGTGTCTCGGTCGGATGGACATGACAAGGCACCCGAGGGAGCGCAGGCCGTTCTCGGTCTTTGGT
>JAZDLZ010000117.1:0-7363 GCA_043801535.1 Pseudomonadota bacterium | reverse complement strand
CTGTCGAGAAGGACGGGGTGTGCTCGCGCTACCCATTCCCAGGAATTGCATCCGGCACGAAGAAGGCCAGTGTCACCTTCGAGCTCGGGCACGCAGCAGAGGCACAGCGTGACGCCGGCAGCGTTGGCAATGCTGCGCAGCGTGCCGAGAAGGTCTGCTTTCTCGCCGCGGCCGACCTGCAACAGATGATCGCCTGTCTCGACCTGGTACCGGTCCAGGTCTGGCTTGACCCGCTGTCCGTACGGGACCACGAAGCTCACTGCGACGCGATCCACATACTCTGCGAGCTTTCCGGCGAGCTCGTTGAAGGTGCGGACGTGATGCTCGACGCCATACTTGCGAGTGAGAAAGATCGGATCGTAGCGCCACATGACGGCCGTCCTGCCAACGACGCCGCTCAAAGTCTTGAGCGCGGCAACCGCCCGGTCGGTGGTGGGGACATGTGGCTCGACTGCTGTTCCACCCAGGCCGGTGATGGTGACGTTCCACAGCGTCGGGTAGCCGATCCGTAGCACATGATCGAGGGTACGGAGGAAGGGAGGCGGCCAGCGTGTCCAGAAGGCGAAGTGAGTGACGTGTTCTGGCCTGATGCTGCGGTAAGCCGGTCTGGCATTGGGCCGAGCTTGGTAGGCGACTTCTCCTGCTTCGAGGCGGCGCTCGAACCAACGCGCGTAGAGTGCAGGGATATCGGTGCGCCGGCTAGCGCTCACCCCGACGGCATCATTCTGAAGGTGGTCCACTCTCCAAACGATCGTAGGACCAGTCACGACTTGCCTGCCACCATGCCTGTAGATTACCAATAATGTAATGCTTGGATTTTTGTATTTCGGTCAAGACTCTCGCGGCCGAAGTCATCTCGACAGTTCGGCGGCCTCGGCCAATGAAACCGAGGCGAAGATCGCCGGTGGAACCCCCTTCTCGGTTTGCGAGACCGCTGCCCTGGCCACGTCCGCAATCGTGATTTCTCTGGGCGAACGTGCTAGCAGATAGTACCTGTCCGGGTACCGTCCAACAGCTCGAAGGATGCCGGCCTGAGCGAGAAGCTGCGCGGCGTGGTCGACCTCTTGCTCGGGCACGAGCAACACTGCCGCCAGAGCATCGAGCTCGAGCGGCTCGCGCGCGACAGCAGTTCTCCTGGCACACTCGATAGCGACGAGAAGCGCAACCTCGAGCAATGCCGCCTCCGGCGCGATTCGACGTCCATATCGACGGGGATGCTGATTGGCGAAGGCCACCTCGGCTCCCGCCAGAGCGACGTGCCACATGGCAAACAGCCAGAGCAAGAACAAGGGTATCGCCGACAGGGATCCATAGATGCCGTAGTTGCCGATTCTGGTGGTGTAGTACGCAAAGGCGCGGGCCGTCAGCTCGAACAGGGTCCCGCCGACGATCGCGCCGAGGCCAGCGAACCTCGTCCCTACTTTTCGATTCGGCATGAGCTTGTAGGCGGCGGCAAACGCAATCCAGCCAAGCACGAGCGGGCCGATGCGCGCTGCTCCGGGCAGACCGGCCGCCAATCCAAGGCTCATCACCAGCAGCAGCGGAGTTGCCGTTACTACTGACCAGTAGAGAACGAAACGCCTTCCCCAAGACCGTCCGCTTGGTGCCTCCCAGATCATGTTCAGGGCAACCTCTACCTGTCCAAGCAGCGCCACCACTGCCAGGACGAGAAAGACGAGGCCGACGCTGCTAACCGGAGTGCTGCGTGCCCGATCGAGCAGCCCACGCAGCTGCTCGGCAACCGAGGCGGCAGTGGAGGGAGTCAAGTATCGGAAGACGAGATCGAGCGACCGTTTCTCGATTTCTTCGACGCCGCCAAATGCGGTTACCGCGGCAAAGGCGACCACGAGAACCGGAACAATCGTCGAGATGGTGGTGTAGGTCAAAAGACCGGCCTGCAAGTTGCGTTCGCCGCTGAGCATGCTCTGCTTCACCGCAACCAACGTCCGGCCGACTGCCAAGCCAAGGCGTGCCGCGAGCGGCGATGCGCCAGGCGCAGCTTCCTGCCACAGTCGCGCGCCAAGCCATGAACGCAGATTGCCGTATCCCCACGGTCGCAGGGATGGGCTGGTACCTTGTGAGCGACTCATGCTCAGCCTTCTCCTGGCTCCTACGGCGACTGGCATTGGCCAATGCTCGCCCAAGGCCGGGCCTTGCCTTTGCCTTCCTCGTTGCTCTACTGTTGCCTACTATGAGCCCACATTCCTTGGTTTCCAGTCACGAGTCGACAGGGCGTGAATTCCAGACTGCGGTCCTGTTCTCGACGCTCCTCTTGGCGTTCTGCTGCTCGTGCGACGAGGCAGACCAAGACCTGTGTCCAGACGACCCGGCCAAGACCGACCCGGGAGTCTGTGGCTGCGGGGCGATCGACTCGGACCTGGACACAGATGGCGACAGCGTCCCGGACTGCCGAGACAATTGTCTAGACGTCGCCAACACGGCTCAAGAAGACTCTGACACCGACGGCATCGGCGATGACTGCGACGTATGCGACATCGATGTCCCCGCTGGCGTATTCACCATGGGGAGCTCGGAGTCCGAGCCAGGGCGGTCGACCAACGAGACTCAACACCAGGTTACCTTGACTCGCGCCTTCGAGATCATGTCCCACGAGGTGACACAGGGAGACTTCGACCGCATTGCCGGCTGGCAGCCGAGCACCTTTGTCGATTGCGGAAAGGACTGCCCGGCAGAAAACGTGAATTGGTACGACGCTGTGGCGTTTGCCAACATGGCCTCTCTCCAGGCAAGCCTGGCTCCTTGTTTCGAGCTCACCGCCGTTTCCTGCTGGGACGGAACGGAAGCAGGAGACGACTATTCGCTCTGCTTTGGCTCACCCTATCGGGGAATCAGCAAGGCCAAGGTGAGCCTGGCCGGAGTCGACTCCGTCTACGACTGCCAGGGATTTCGACTCCCGACCGAGGCCGAATGGGAATACGCCGCCCGCGCCGGCACCACCACGGCAACGCACGGCGGCGACCTGGACAGCGCTCACCTCGAGTGCGAGCAATCGAACGCAACCCTGGATGCCATCGCCTGGTTCTGCGGCAACAGCGGCGAACGTCCGCACCCCGTCAAGGGGAAGGCACCGAATGCCTGGGGCATCTACGACATGTCCGGAAACGTGTATGAGTGGATCTGGGACGACTACGTCAAATTCAACAGCGACCCCGTCGTCGATCCGGTGGGCAGCATGACCGGCACAACCAGGATGGTGCGCGGTGGTGATTGGTACGGCTCGGCGAGGTTCAGCCGTTCTGCCTTCCGCATGCAGGGCTCGCCCAAGTACCCGACGAGGACTGGGGGATTCCGTCTGGTTCGTACTCTAGCGCCGGACACTTCGTCGCCGTGATGCCGCGATGCCGCGATGCCGCGATCTTGCACGGCGACAACTGCCTAGGTATAGTTCCTCTCGCTAAACGAATGTTCAGCCTATGCAGCAGATTCGCGGCTTGGCGAGTAGAGACCAACCAAAGACCACAATCTAGCGGCACGACCGCACGACCAACGACCAACGACCAACTGCGCGGAGCTATGTGATGAGCTACGATTTCCTGAAGACGCTTGGTATCGAAACGACAAACCCCGGAGCCTTCAACGGCGAATGGTTTGGCTCCGGCGAGATTCTCGAGGTAACTACCCCGATCGATGGCTCGGTCATCTCACAGGTAAGGCAGTGCACCGTCGCCGAGTATGATCGAGTAGCCGCCAAGGCGGAAAGCGCATTCCGCACCTGGCGGATGGTGCCTGCTCCCAAGCGCGGCGAGGTCATCCGGCAGCTCGGCAACGCTCTCCGAGAAGCCCAAGAGCCTCTGGCGCGCCTGGTTACTCTCGAAATGGGAAAGATCCTTCCCGAGGGTCGGGGCGAGGTCCAAGAGATGGTCGACATCTGCGACTTTGCCGTTGGTCTCTCCAGACAGCTCTGTGGTTCGACCATGCACTCGGAACGTCCCCGCCACCGGATGTACGAGCAGTGGCATCCGCTGGGTCTGGTCGGCATCATTTCCGCCTTCAACTTCCCGGTGGCGGTGTGGAGCTGGAACTCGGCGATCGCCGCCGTGTGTGGCGATGCCATGATCTGGAAGCCATCATCGAAGACCCCGCTGACGGCTATTGCCGTGACGAAGCTCGCTGCCCGTGTGCTCGAACGCAACGGATTCGATCCTGCGCTGATGTCCCTGGTCATTGGCCGTGGATCGACGGTAGGCGAGACGCTGATTGCCGATCGGCGAGTACCGCTGGTGAGCGCAACTGGCTCCTGCCAGCTTGGCTATCGAATCGGTCGGGTGGTTGGAGAACGGCTGGGCCGCACAATCCTCGAGCTGGGCGGCAACAACGCCATCGTCGTAACCCAGAACGCCGATCTCAACCTGGCGACGCGGGCGATCCTGTTCGGCGCGGTCGGCACTGCTGGCCAACGCTGCACGTCGACGCGGCGAATCGTCGCCCACGAATCGATCTACGACCAGCTGCTCGGCCGCCTGACCAAGAGCTACGAACAGGTGAGGATCGGCAACCCGCTCGAAGAAGGCACGCTCATGGGACCTCTGGTCGACCGCGATGCCGTCAAGGCGATGCAGACGGCGATCCGGCGTATCGTCGAGGAAGACGGTCGCATCGTCATGGGTGGCCAGGTTCTCGACGGCAGTTTCTACCCTGGTGGATGCTATGTCACGCCGTGTATTGCCGAGGCGCGCAACGAAATGGCGATCGTCCAGGAGGAGACATTCGCGCCGATCCTGTACTTCACGAAATACCGCTCCCTCGACGAAGCGATCGATCTGCACAATGCGGTTCCGCAGGGCTTGTCCAGCGCGATATTCACCACCAATCTACTCGAGAGCGAGACCTTCCTTGCCCACGTGGGGTCGGATTGCGGAATCGCCAATGTGAACATCGGCACCAGTGGCGCCGAAATCGGTGGCGCTTTCGGTGGCGAGAAAGAAACCGGTGGAGGACGCGAATCGGGATCGGATGCGTGGAAGCAGTACATGCGCCGCCAAACCAACACCATCAACTGGTCCAAAGATCTACCTCTCGCCCAAGGCATCAAGTTCGGCGATTGAGAGATTGGTTTCGGTTGCGGCGGAGCTGCGTTGTGAGTAGGACCTATCGATGGCAACGACAATTGGCATACGCAAGGAAGACAAGAATCGCTGGGAGCGCCGTGCACCTCTATCTCCAGCAGACGTTGGCAGACTGCGCGCTCGCGGCGGTATGGAGTTCGTGGTCCAGTCTTCTCCGACCAGGGTGTTCTCCGATAGTGAGTACCGAGCAGCCGGCGCCACGGTGACCGCTGACCTCGGCGCAGCGGACATCATTCTCGCGGTAAAGGAGATACCTGCCGGCGTCCTGATCCCCGGCAAGACCTACGCTTTCTTCTCCCACGTGATCAAAGGACAGCGGCAAAACATGCCCATGCTCGCTCGGATCCTCGAGCTGGGCTGCTCCCTTCTCGACTACGAGCGAATCGTCGACGAACGAGAGCGCCGGCTGCTGTTTTTCGGCCGGCATGCTGGCAACGCTGGCGCGATCGATACCTTGTGGTGTCTGGGCCAACGGCTGCTCGCTCTCGGCATCCCTACCGCGCTCGCTGACCTACGCATCGCCCACGAATACGACAGTCTGGCCGAGGCCAAAAAGCACCTGAGCGCGGTGGGACAGCGGCTGCGCTCGGAAGGGCTTCCCGCGGAGATCTCGCCTCTCGTGGTCGGAATCGCCGGCTATGGCAACGTCTCAAAGGGGGCTCAGGAAGTACTGGCAGCTCTACCAGCAACGGTGATTCCGGTCGCCGATCTGGCCAAGGTCTGCGCCGGCCATGGCTCGCCCGGCGAGCCCATCGTCTCGGTCGTCTTCACCGAACGCGACATGGTCAGGCCAGCCTCGCCGGGAACGCCTTTTGTCCTCGAGGAGTACTACCGGCAGCCCGAAAAGTACGTGTCTCGGTTCGAGGAGGTCCTACCTTTCCTCGACGTTTTGTTGAACACCATCTACTGGACCGAGCGCTACCCTCGCTTCGTGACGCGCGACTGGGCGAGAAGAGCCTGGACAGCAGCCAGTCGACCGCGGCTCAAGGTAGTGGGCGACATTTCCTGCGACATCGACGGGAGCATTGAGCTGACGGTAAAAACGACGACTCCCGATGCTCCCGCGTACGTTATCGATCCTGTCTCCGGCAGCATTGGGGACGGAATCGAGGGTAATGGACTAGCAATAATGGCAATCGACAACCTGCCTTGCCAGCTTCCCCGCGAAGCATCCGAACACTTCGGCTCCGTTCTTCGGGAGATGGTGTCTGACCTGGCTGCAGCAGACTGGCGAGCAGGTTTCGACGAGCTTGGCCTTCCACCGCACCTAGAGAAGGCAGTGATAGCTCACCATGGTGCCCTTACCCCGAGCTATCAGTACCTCGAGGCTTTTCTCCGGACGGCTACGTCGTAAGGCAACGCCGAAGGCAGCAAGCAATTGATTGATTGATTGACCCTGGCAGTGACAAGAAAAAGAAGAACAAGGAGTAATCCATGAAGCGAGTATTGGTCTTGGGAGCAGGACTGGTGGCTCGACCACTAGTGCGCTACCTCCTCGACAAGGGACACCGGGTAGTCCTGGTGACGAGAACGGTCGGAAAAGCGGAGAGCATGATTGCCGGCCATCCCAACGGCGAAGCTCATCCGCTCGACATGCGCGACGAAGCCAAGCTCGGCGAGTATGTCGCTGGCTGCGACTTGGCGGTGAGCCTCGTTCCGTACGCCTACCATCCGCTGGTGGCGAAGATGTGCATCCAGCATCGCAAGCACATGGTCACTACCTCCTATGTCTCCGACGCCATGAAGGCGCTCGATGGGCAGGCGCGCGAGGCTGGGATCACGGTGCTGAACGAGATCGGGGTGGATCCTGGAATCGACCACATGTCGGCAATGCGAATCATCGACCAGGTTCGCAAGAACGGCGGACGCATCGTTGCCTTCCGCTCCTACTGCGGCGGACTGCCAGCGTCAGATGCCAACGACAATCCGTTCGGCTACAAGTTCTCCTGGGCACCGAGAGGCGTCCTCCTCGCCGGTCGCAACGATGCCCAGTATCTCCTCGACGGCCGCAAAGTCGTGGTACCGAATGCCCGCCTGTTCCGCGACATGCACGTGCTCCGCGTCGACGATTTCGGATTCTACGAAGCCTATCCGAATCGCGATTCGATCGGCTACATCGACGTCTACGGCTTGCAGGGCATCGAGACGATGTATCGCGGAACGCTACGCAACATGGGCTGGTGCGACTGCCTCCAGACCTTCAACTCCCTTGGCATGCTCAGCCTCGACGAGCAAGACGTCAAAGGCAAGACCTACGCTCAGCTCACGAGCACCAT
>JAZDLZ010000106.1:0-2302 GCA_043801535.1 Pseudomonadota bacterium | reverse complement strand
TGCCACGGGCTCTGTCGACGCAAGCAGCGAGAAATGCCCCAGCGCAGGCGCCACCAGAATCGCGGCGTGCGGGTACTGTGGCAAACGCTCGGAGGCCTGCAAGGACGGCGTTTGGCAGCCCGCCAGTGACTGTTTGGGTCAGGGCACTTGTCCTGTCGGTGCCGTCGAGATCGAAGCGCTGCCACGCTGCGGCGAGAGACAACGATTCTGCGACGAACAATGCCAGTGGATTCCTTGGCAGGTGACGGTCCAGAGTCAGGACTGCGAGCCTGATGCAACCCGCTACGATCGCGCCGACTGTCCGGTGGGCTTGCTCCGCAAGCAGTACTGCACCGACGAGTGCTCTTGGATCAATACGGGCGCCGCCTGCAAAGATGCATGCGAGCTATCCACCGGACGGACAGCACCGAAGGACAGCATCGAGATTTGTATCCCTGCTGGTCCGTTCATCCGAGGCTCGGAGCTCGACGAGGGTGCGACCCCAGTTCGGGAAGTGACACTGTCGGCCTACTACATCGACAGGTTCCCGGTGATCAACCGACGGTACAAGGAGTGTATTGATGCCGGCGCGTGTGTTGGTCTATCCGAGGAGCTAGTAGGACCCATTGCAGGTCTCGTGACGGATTCTGCCCTGGCAGACTACGTAGCACCGATCTCATGGAAGGATGCAGTGGCATTCTGTGAATGGGATGGTGGGCGACGCCTTCCCACCGAGGCCGAGTGGGAGAAGGCGGCACGCGGACCGGCGCCCCGGAGCCAACTCTACACTTGGGAAGGGAACGAGTATCGCTGCGACCTTCTCAATTCGGCGAAGTGTGATTTCGAGTTTCCGCCCGAGCAGTGGTTCAAGACAGACATCTACGACTCGCTGCCAGGAACGCGAAGCTACTATGGCGTCGAAATGTTGCTGGGTGGCGGCTGCCAGTGGGTTCTGGACTATTATTCCAGCAGCTACTATGCGAGCGACGAATCGCTCATCGATCCACATGGACCAGCGTCGGGGGTATCCCGCGTGTGTCGCGGCGAGGACCGAGACGCGTGGTACGCCACCTATCGCGTAGCAACTCGCTATCGGCGTACCGCGACGGCCGACAACCATGTCTGTGCCACTCGCTGTGCCAGGAGTGCTTCTGTTGAATAGAGGAGTAACCATGAGCAAGAAACGACTGATTCTCGCACTCAGCTTGACCACTTACCTGGCAGCAGCTTGCAGCACCGACGAAGACTACTCCGCCACGCTACTGATGAGCGATGCTGGAACCGGCAGCACTGACGAATCACCCGCAGCGCAGGCCAGACGCGAACGCATGAATATCACGGCCACTCTTGGCGACGCGGTATCCACTACGCCATGGAGCGGTTCTGCTTTCGAGGTCGCCCGAGACTACCTTCTGGATGACTGCTTGGTCGGGCTTTCGGAAGCTGGCGAATTGCCACTTTCTTGCTTCGATCGTGAGACCATCAGGAACTCAGATTCGGGTTGCGTCAAGCGGCCAGACGAGGTGCCTCTTTGTGAGCCGAGCGCAGCTGAAGGGCACAGCTGCGAAGTCGCGGTGTGTCGTGTGCAGGTTGCGGCGTGCATAGCTCACCGTCTTCTCGAGGTCGGAAGTGCCGTATCCACGACGTCCTTCGTGCGCAGATTGGATATCAACCTTCCTAGGACACTCACCATCCCCCCGCAGGACGAGGAGTCGAAGGTTGCCCTGACCGAAGAGGCGTTCAAGTATGCAGCCTGGGCAGCGACTGTCGCTGGAAACAACCTGCGGTCAATGGTCAAGGACAAGAAAAAATACGATAGCAGCATCGTTGGCGTGTGCGACGCGGCTGTGGCCAAGACCCCGCTGCTGCTGGAGCGAAGCTACAGCGAATGGCTCGCCAGCAGTCTTTCCGAGGCGACCCTCGTTGCCGACGAGGCAGCTCGAACAGCAGTCCAGCACCATTTGGCAGTGGCAGACGCCACCTTCTCGGAAGTCCCCGATCTTGGCGAGGCGACAAGGATGGCCTGGGTCGGCGGCAACATTTCGCGGGCTCGGGCAGCACACATTCTCTTCGGCGGCCAGTATGACAAGGGGCTGAAAGACACGCCAAAGGGTTTCTGTCCGGTCGAGCCTCTCAGCGATACTGCGAAGGAGGCTCAATCGGTAATTCAAGCGGTAGGCCCTTCTCCTTCTGTCGTCTATGACCCCAATGTGCCGTTCATCGCTCTTTTCGCCGGGGTGCCGAAGCCGACCGGGTCAACTGCTCTCGACGACTCGCTGCGCGCGCGTCTTGCCGAGCGATCAGGAAATCCATCGTTCGCAAC
>JAZDLZ010000102.1:0-4060 GCA_043801535.1 Pseudomonadota bacterium | reverse complement strand
CCAAGTCACAAGCCAAGGGCAAAGAGCAACCGAGAGACGTAGCCAAGGCCAAGAAGGTAGACGAGAAAGACGGAAGCTCTGCCAAGACCAAGGATGACAAGCAACAGCCAGGGAAGAAGCCAACGCAGGAAGCTGCCAAGGGAAGGGCCCCCGCGCCGCCCGCGCAGCCGGAAAAGAAGAGGAGCTCGCTTTCGCTGGTGCTGGTCCTCCTCGGCGTTGGCTGCATTGCAGTCGTCGGTTTCCAGCTCTTCGGCGGCAAGACCGGCAAGGATGTTTCTTCCGAGGACGAGAATGCCGCTTCGACCTCCCCTGGACAGTCGAGCACGCTGCCTCCGCCGGTTGCAGCTGCTCCCGATGCCACGGCGCTGGCAGCGGGAGTCGCTCCAGCAGCGCAGGTGACCAGCGTACAGGTAGCATCGTCGCCGCCGGGAGCCTCGGTGAGACTCGACGGGGCTTTGCAGACGGAACAGACGCCGCTAACATTGACTGGGCTCGACACTGGCAGGACCTACCAGATTGTCCTCGAGCTTCCCTGCTACAAGACCAAGTCGGTCACTCTCAGGCCGGAGCCGCAGACACCGCTCACGATTGCCCTGGAACCTTTGCCGCTGGTGCTGAGAATCACTACCGAGCCGGCTGATGCGCTAGCTCGGGTAGACGGCAAACTTGTTGGCAAGACACCAACGGATACTCGGATGGGAACGGACGTGCCGACGGGGAAAACCCACGTCGTTTCGGTGACCAAGACCGGGTACGAGACGGCGGAAACCCAGATCTCGGCCGGCATTCCTTGTTCGACCGAAGGGGAGCAGGGGGTGTTTGCCGTGCATTTGACTCTGAATGCGAGTGTCGCCCCTGCCGCCACCACCGTTTCTGCCACTCCGACTCCGACGCCAACTCCCGCGCCAGCGCCTGCGCCTGCCAGGCCCGAGAGACCGACGTCTAGGCCCACCGAGCGGAAACCGGCCGAGGCGGCCGAGACCAGGGTTCCGGTCAAGCCCGAAGTCAAGCCGGAAGTCAAGCCCGAGGCAAAGCCCGAGGTGAAACCGGCGGTGAAACCCGAAGTGAAACCCGAAGTGAAACCAGAGGTGAAACCAGAGGTGAAGCCAGAGCCCAAACCCGAGGAGAAGCCCAAGGCACCGCCGCCAAAGAAGCAGGAGTCCGAGGATGTGCCTGACTGGATGAATGGATAGAATGCTGAAAGGAAAGGAGCCGCGTAATGGGCTCGAAAGTCAAAGATGTCGTGGCGCTGGCTGGGAGTGGCCTGCTCATGTGCTCCCTTCTCGCCGCCGGATGCGATTTTCGACCGAGGCCAGGAGCCTCCTTGGCTGACGGTAAGCTCCACGCCAGCCCCCCGGCGTCATCCTCCGCCGGAGCAGAACCGGCCAAGGGGTGTCACGTAGTGCTGGCGATCGATGGAATGACCTGAGCTTCTTCGTGTAGGCAGCGAATCCAGGATTCGCTGCTTTCCGTACCGGGTGTACGGACCGCGAACGTCAGCTATCCCGAAAAGCAGGCGACTATCGACGCTGATCCGCCGTGCGACGTCAACGCAATGATCGAAGCAGTGCGTGCTGTCGGATACGGTGCTCGCCTGAAGTAGCCACGCGCTACGATCGCCATTCGTCGGGCCATTCGCTGGGCCGCGCAGCGCGTGTACTGTTCGCTCCCCTTTTCCTTTTGCATTCGGTGGCGAGAGCATGGGCAACACCATCGGTCGAGCATTCCGAGTTACGACTTGGGGGGAATCGCACGGCCCGGCAATCGGGGTGATTGTCGACGGCTGTCCTCCCAGACTGCCGCTTTGCCGAGACGACGTCCAGCGCGAGCTGGATCGACGACGCCCTGGCCAGAGCACGATTGTCTCGGCGAGGACGGAACAAGATCGAGTCGAGATCCTTTCTGGACTGGATTCGGGCATGACTCTCGGAACGCCGATCGCCATGCTGGTAGCCAACGGGGACGCGAGGCCCTCGGACTACGACGCAATGCGGACCGCGTTCAGGCCTTCCCACGCGGACTATGTCTACCAGGCCAAGTACGGCATCCGCGCCTCGAGTGGCGGAGGTCGGGCGAGCGCCCGCGAAACTGTGGGGCGAGTGGCTGCTGGCGCGGTCGCGCGCAAGGCGTTGAGCACTCTGCTGGGCGTCGAGATCGTAGCCTGGGTCAAACGAATCGAGACGGTCGAGGCCACGATCGATTCCGCGAGCGTTGGCAGCGCTGAGGTCGAGGCGAGCATTGTGCGCTGTCCCGATCGGACGGTGTCGGCAAGAATGATCGAGCTCATTGGCGAGGTCCAGGCAGGCGGCGACTCCCTGGGTGGAGTAGTCGAGGCCGTCGCCAGAGGCGTCCCGCCGGGGCTCGGCGAGCCAGTGTTTGACAAGCTCGAAGCCGACCTTGCCAAGGCCATGCTCTCGATTCCGGCGAGCAAAGGGTTCGAAATCGGCAGCGGATTTGCCGGAACAACCATGAGGGGTAGCCAACACAACGACGTCTTCTATCGAGATGGTCAGAGGATCCGCACGAGGACCAATCGTTCTGGAGGAGTTCAGGGCGGCATCTCCAATGGCGAAGACATCGTCGTGAGGGTTGCATTCAAGCCAACGGCAACGATCGGACGAGAGCAAGAAACCGTCGACATTCACGGCAATCCGACCGTCCTCGAGGCGAGCGCGGGCCGACACGATCCCTGTGTCGTGCCGCGCGCGGTCCCGGTTGTAGAGGCGATGATGGCGATCGTGATCTGCGACCACGCCTTGCGCCAGCAAGGGCAGTGCGCTGGGAGTCGGAGCGCCGGCTCGGGGCTTGCGCTTCCGTCCCACAAATGGTAACTGGGCTCGACAATCTATCTTAGAGGTATGAACGTGAGCCGAAAATCGAGACGAGAATTCGCGAACGTGGCGACAGTATCCGGATTGGCACTGATGGGACTGCTGCTGGTTAACGCCGGCGTGGGCTGTAGCGCCAGCGACACGACCTCCGCCGTTGCCTGCGGCAACGGAGCCAAAGAGGAAGGCGAAGAGTGCGACGACGGGAACGCCAATGATGGCGATGGGTGTATCGCCTGCCGGTTGGCGTATTGCGGGGACGGGTTCGTGCAGGCGGGAGCAGAGGAGTGCGACGACGGAAACGGAGTCACGACCGATGCCTGCCCGGACGGACCGCAAGGAACGTGCGTGCCTGCCAAGTGCGGCGACTGGCTCGTTCAGGAGGGAGCAGAGGAGTGCGACGACGGTGACTCGAACAACTCGGACGAGTGCCTCGATAGCTGCAAGCGTGCGTCGTGCGGGGACAAGTTCGTTCAGCTGGGAGCAGAGGAGTGCGACGACGGAAATGACGACAACACCGATTCCTGCGCCGAGTGCCACACCTCCAAGTGCGGGGACGGTTTCGTGCTAGCTGGCGTCGAAGAGTGCGATGACGGCAACAACTCGACGATCGATGGTTGTCCCGATGGAGCGGGCGGCACCTGCAAGAACGCCCGTTGTGGCGACCGGTTCGTTCAGAAAGACGTCGAAGGCTGCGACGACGGCAACGGTGTCACTACCGATGCCTGTCCCGACGGATCGGAAGGCACGTGTCAGCCGGCGACTTGCGGAGACGGTGCGGTGCAAGCCGGCGTCGAGGAGTGCGACGACGGCAACGACATCAACACCGACGATTGTCTAGACGACTGCCGTGCTGCGAGCTGCGGTGACGGTGCGGTGCAAGCCGGCGTGGAGGAGTGCGACGACGGCAACAAGAACAATGGCGATGCCTGTCCCGACGGCGAAGGTGGAACCTGCCGTCCGGCCAAGTGCGGTGACGGCGCGGTGCAAGCCGGCGTGGAGGAGTGCGACGACGGCAACGACGTCAACACCGACGGTTGCCTGGTGGGCTGCGTGTTGGCGAAGTGCGGCGACACCTTCGTGAACGCCGGGGTCGAGGACTGTGACGACGGCAACGATGTCAACACGGATGATTGTCTGGGGTGTGTGTCAGCGAGTTGCGGCGAAGGGTTAGTGCCGGCCGGCGTGGGGGAGTGCGACGACGGCGACGAGGACAGCTCGGACGAATGCCC
>JAZDLZ010000085.1:0-2081 GCA_043801535.1 Pseudomonadota bacterium | reverse complement strand
CCCAGCAGGCGAATGCTGCCCGGGCATTCTCGCCGGTGCCGGCGTACTGACGGAAAGGAAAGCCAGATGTGGCGAACGCAGTCGAATAGGCGCGAGAGCGGCAAGAGGCGGGGGATGATCCATGGGCATTGAGCAAGCCATAGCCAGACCTCCACGCTGCGTGCTGGTGAACGTGGCCACCGGTGAATCCGTCGAGTGCCTGTTCAACCCGACCCAGCTCACCGAGAAGCTGCAGGTGAATTGGAACCGCCTGGCTGTTCCTGGTTTGTCCCACCAGGTGCTGCAGTTCCAGGGGACGGGCAACCGGCAGCTCACCGGGGTCGAGTTCTACCTGGACAGGCTCTTTGCCGCCGAGCAGCCAGGCGATCCCGACATCATGGGGTTCCGGCGCTTCCTCCGCAGCCTCACCGTTCCGCCAGGCGACACCGAAGGTGTGATTGTCACCGCGCCAGCGCGAGCTCTCTTCGTCTGGCCTG
Organism: Pseudomonadota bacterium; assembly: GCA_043801535.1. GTDB lineage: Bacteria > Myxococcota_A > Polyangia > Haliangiales > SHYZ01 > JAZDLZ01. The sequence continues at coordinate 1,605 of JAZDLZ010000085.1, read as the reverse complement.
GCGTGCTCTCGGTCGAAGCGGTGCTCACCGAGGTCGAGTTCCAATACCGGCAGTTTGGCGTCGATGGCAGGGTGCTCGTCTACGCGGCCACCTGCAGCTTCGAGGAGATTCTCGACGTGCGCATCAGCAGCGAAGAGCTCCAGGAGGAGGCGTGATCGTGCCGCCCCGTTCTGGATCGCGCTACTTGTTCTGCTCGGGCGTCCGCGACGGTGTCGGCGTGCTCCATTTCACCGAGCGCGAGCCGTATCGCTTCCACGAGCACCGGGACAATCGGATCCACACTGTCGTGCAGGGCGATACTCTCTGGAGCCTGGCCGGACGCTACTTCGCCCCGCTGCCACGGGCCTGTGGCTACTGGTGGGCGATTGCCGACTTCCAGCCTGACCCGATCGTCGACCCGACACTGGCATTGGATACCGGACGCAGGCTATTCATCCCGTCGCTGCGCGTGCTCACCGACGTCATCCTCGGTGAAGCCCGACGCCGCGAGGTGGCCGAGGTCGCCGCCGAAGGAGGCGCTGGCGCATGAACCCCATCCTCGACCGCAGCGCACCCGGGGTGCGCATCACCGTGCTGCCGAGCGAGAAGGCCGCGACCGGCGAGCCACTGGACCTCGCCGGCCGCATCATCGGTTTCACCTACGAGGACTGCGAGCGCAAAGCCGACCGAGTCACCCTCCAGCTCGACAACTTCGACCTGTCTCTGTTCGAGCGCGAGGAGCTCAGCGGTGGTGCGCTGCTCGACGTGTCGTGGGGCTATCCAGGCAATATGGCGCCGCCACGTCGCGTCGTGGTCAAGAAGCTCAAGGGATTCACCACCCTCGAGGTGGAAGGCCATTCGCTGGCCGTGCTCATGAACCGCGAGGTGAAGACTCGGCAATGGGAGAACAAGACCCGGGCCGAGGTGGTCCGCAAGATTGCCAGGGAGCACGGCTACGAGGGGCAGTTCGTCGATGTCCAGGATACCGAGGAGACGTTCGATGTCATCAACCAGACCGCCGAGACGGACGCCCGCTTCCTGCGCCGCCTTGCCGCTAAGGATGAGTTCGAGCTCTACGTAGACGACGGCGGACTGCACTTCCACGAGCGGCGGCAAAGCGCAGCGCCGACCCACGTCTTCACCTGGTTCTCGGATCCCGGCCGCGGCGATGTCATCTCAATCGCGGTTGAGTCCGATCTCGCCCGACGGGCTGGCAAGGTCACCGTGAAGGGACGCGACCCCTTGACGAGAACCACCATCGAAACGTCGGCATCGTCGGAGACCGTGGAGCGGGCAACTCTCGGGGAGACGGTCGAAGTCATCGACCAGGAGACTGGTGCCACGTCATTGCAGGTGCGCAACGCCACCGCCAGCGTTCATCCAACGGCGGCATCGACCACCAAGCAGGCTACCCGCGAGTCGGCTGCGCGATTCCGTGCCGCCGAGCGTTCGACCGTGAAGCTGTCCATGCAGGTTGTCGGCGATCCAACGCTGCGGGCCAAGAGCATCGTCGAGGTGAGAGGCATCACTCCGTTCTTGTCGGGCAAGTACTACGTGAGCGAGGTGAAGCACGCGGTCTCGGGCTCCGGCTACACCTGCGAGCTCAAGCTCACCCGAGATGGTACT
>JAZDLZ010000077.1:0-5445 GCA_043801535.1 Pseudomonadota bacterium | reverse complement strand
TGGCTAGCTTCTTTGACGACTTGGTCGTCTTGGTCGTCTTGGCGGCGCTCTTCGCCGGCTTTGCGGTTCTGGTTTGTTTCGCGGCCTTGCTCGGTCTTGCCTTGGTACTTGCCTTTGCCTTGGTACCAGATTTGGCTGTGGTCTTCTGTTTGCTGGTGGTCTTGGGCTTGGATGTCTTGCTGGCGCTACTCGGAGCTGTCTTCTTTTTGTTGGTCGTTGCCATGGCCAGACTCTACCACTTCCACACGACATTTGCTCCCGCTGCATTTGGGCTGAGCACAGGAATCAGCACCACAGGTTGGCTTCGCTCGCCTTCCAACTCTCGCTCGAAATAGGCGAGAACGCCACCGGTCACCAAGATAGCAATCCCAGCACCGCCGGTAATCCAAGCGAGCAGATCGTCTCTCTCTCCGCGGTCGTAGTAGCTCTGAAGACCGAGCTCTGTCCAAGTCTCCGCCGAGCTCTGTGCCTGCTCGATCTTGGTTTCCATACGCCCGGCATCGATCGCAAAGACCCCGGACGCAATGAGCAGCGTCCCACCTACCGCGGCAGAGGCCCACTTCAGCGTACGCACCCTCGATCTCCGCGACGGCGGCGCGCGAGATCTGGTCTGTTCTTCGTTTGCAGGAGACTGCGCCACCGCTGATGACGGCGCCTGCGGCAGCGACCGCTGTGGCACCGGCCGTTGTGTTGGCTCTTGTTTTGACGGCGCTGGCTGTGACGGCTGGGTTTGCGATTGTTGCTGCCGTGACGGCGGCGATGAGGACGCCGATTGCTGCGGCTGCGCTGTTTCCTGCGGCTGGTCCGCAGCTCGCATTCGGGCAATGCGCTCCTCGAGGACCTTGATCTTTTCGCGAATCGCTTCTGCTTCGTCGGCGGCAGCACTCCCTGACGCCAGGTATTGCTCCAGGAAATCCCGCGCCTGCTCCAGGTCACCAAGCCTTTCGTACGCCTCGGCGATGTTGTAGAGCAACGCCGGTTTGCTGCTCAATCGATGTGCTTCCTTGAATTCACGAATTGCTTCCTCATAGCGGCCGCGGACATAGTACTGCTCACCCGCCTGGAAGTGGACTCTCGCCGCGTGCAGAGTGTCCTCCTCGGCAGCAGCTTGACGTGAGTGAGCTGCGAGGAGCCCAGCGAGGAGCAGTGCAAGAACACTATGGAGTGCCACGCTTCGCCTCATAGGGCAATCATACACCGCCGGCTGTGGGTGGGAAGAACGCGGACGAATGAGCAGCCGCGATCAGTCCCATCGGGCAAGCGCAGTTTCCGGCACCGGCCGTGCAGCAGTTCGAAGGAAACCATCCGGTGGAACTCCTGGAGAACTTGCAGGGAAGACTGGAGGAAGAGAAAAATGAGGATTGAACCAAGAATCGCCGTTCTGGTAGGGGCAGCTGCGCTCGCCGCTGTGGGGTCACCTTTCGCGTGGGCGCAGGAACAGAGTAGTCAAGCACACGAATACGAGGAGGACGACGGCAAGAACCAAGAGCAAGAACAGGGGCAACAAGACAATGGTGTTTCACCGTGCAACCGCATGATGGAGCAACAGCCAGCTCGCGGAGAAGCACAGGAACAGCGTCCGAGCGCCGCGACGACACCTCAGCACCAGACCCAGCCCGTGGCAGGAGGACAACCCGAGCCGCGCGGCAGCATGATGCCGGCCATTACTCCATATGGTGTCGGTGTACAGATCGGTGGAGGCGTCGTCGACTTCACTGACAACGATCTACAGGACCTCACTGGTGCGGGAGGTTCGTGGGATGCCCGGCTGATATTTGGGACTCGTCTCCCGCTGTCTTTCGAGGCCGCCTACGTGGGAACGGCACAGGAGATCGACGCCCTTGGCCTCGACCCCGAATCGACGCTCGTATCGAATGCCGTCGAAGGCAACATCCGCCTCAACATTGGCAGGTTCTACCCGCTCCGACCATTCGCGTTTGGCGGCGCCTCCTATGTACGCTATGACCTGGTTGGCGATGACTTCAACACCTCGAGCGTAGCGGACTCGGACGACGTATTCGCCATCCCGTTCGGCGGTGGCCTGGCGGGGCAGTACATGGGCTTCATGTACGAAGCGCGCTTCACTTTCCGAGAAACATTCTCTGCGGACCTTCTCAGAACACCGACTGGCAGCTCGGCCGACGTTGGACTCTCCAACTGGGCAGTCAGCGCCCGGCTCGGGTTCGAATTCTAGCGCCACAGCCCGGTTTGGGCTCACCTGTTCTCCCCTCGGGGGGGGGGGACGGCGACCAAACCGCGCAAGCACCGTAGCTATACTGGTGCTCTAGTCATGCTCGGCACTGGGCTCTATACTAGTGTTTGAGACGGAAAAAAAAGGGACGATTGGGATGTCCTCGACGTCATCCCGCCGCCGGAGCCACCCGTGGCGAATAGTGCTGTGCTTGGGATTGTCCCTGGCGGGGCACGCCGTTCTATTGCCGCTCCTCGTCAAGCTCGACTGGTCGGCTTGGCTTGGAACCGCTGTCCTCGGATCTGGCAGCTCAGGCCTGTCAGATGATCCTCGGCCTGAGGCAGTGGATGTGGCCTTGATCGAGCCAGAGGTATTCGAGCACTCGACACGAGACACTGCCGCGGAGTCGACGAGCACCGAAAACCAAGAAGCCAAGAAAGAACTGGAACGAAAGCTCGAGGAGGCCAGAAAGGAAGAGGAGCGTGCTACCGGACAAGTCGTTGACATTCCCAAGCCCCCGGTCGAGATGCGCCCAGACGACGCGAAATTCCTGTCCGAGCACGACTCCAAGGTCGAGAAGGAAAGCAAGGCAAGGGCGCTCTCTTCGACAGCAAAGCCGGCCGCAAGACATCCACCGGCGCTTGCACCTGGAGCACCCATCGATCCGTCGCTGGATCTGCCACCGCCACAGCCGGCACCGGCACCGGCACCGGCCAGGCCCAGGAATGAGCAGCCAGTCTCTCCCAAGACCCCCGGGGTCTTGGCGATGCGCAGTCCAGCGCCGCCGGCAACAGCAGGCCATGACCGTAGCCGCCAATCTCGTCTTGGCCTTCCCGACGGTGAGCAGGCTACGGAGCCAGGCGGTCTGGGCGTTCGGCGCGGAAAGCCATTTGTCATACCACCGGGGAAACCGGCTGCCAGCGAGCCACAGATTGGCAGCGACAGCCCCACCGCAAGTGGCAATGGAGCAGAGAGCTCGGGTCCCGAAGGAGGAGAAACGACACTTGGGCCGGAAGGACTCATGCCCACGAATGAATCGATTTCACGGGCAATCGCTGGCTCGGGCTCCAGCGATTACCTGAGGGACATCGACGAGGGTGAGGAGACACTGCTGAACACCAAACGCTTCAAGTACGCTCCCTTTTTTGGCAGGATAAAAAGATCGGTCGCTCAGAACTGGAACCCCGGCGCCGCCTATGGGCTACGCGATCCGACCGGCCAAATATACGGACACAAGAACAGGCTAACCATTCTGAAGGTGACGCTCCGGCCCGACGGTAGCCTGCGCGATGTGTTGCTCGAAAAGCCTTGCGGCGTGGATTTTCTCGACGACGAGGCGATCAAGGCATTTCGCCAGGCGCAGCCGTTCCCCAATCCCCCAGAGGGTTTGGTGGACAAGGAATCAAACCTGATTACTTTCCGATTCGGCTTCTACTTCGAAATCGCGGAAGGCCCAACGTTCAAGGTGTTCCGCTATTCGAACTAGCCAGCGTTGGGCGACTACGCCTTGCTACGCTGCCAGCGCAGCTTTGGTTGCCTGGCGGCGCGGGTCTCGTCGGGGCGACGAACAAAAGTCCCGTGGGGTGCCGACTTCACCAACTCCGGATCGTCGTGGGCTTCCTTGGCGATTGCAAGCAAGGCGTCGGCGAGCTCGTCAAGACTCTCGGGCGGTTCTGTCTCGGTAGGCTCGATCATCATTGCGCCCGGCACGATCAATGGGAAATAGACGGTGGGCGGATGGAAGCCGAAATCCATAAGGCGTTTGGCCACGTCCATGGTCTGGACTCCGGTTTCCTTCTTGAGCCGGCGGTCCGACAGGACGACCTCGTGCATCGAGCGACGTTCGCTCGCGAGGACGTAGGCATCCTTGAGACGGGCACGAAGGTAGTTGGCATTGAGAACAGCATGGTCGCTCACCTTGGCGAGTCCTTCCGCACCCATCTCCCTGATATAGGCATAGGCTCGCACCAGTATCCCGAAATTGCCGTAGAAGGAACGAACGCGACCGATCGACTGCGGACGTGCGAGCTCCAGCCAGAAACGGTCTCCGTCAGTCTCGACCGTCGGTACAGGCAGGAACGGCTCGAGCGCGCTCACTACCGCGATTGGGCCTGCGCCCGGACCACCTCCTCCGTGCGGCGTGCCGAACGTCTTGTGGAGGTTGATGTGTAGTACGTCTACTCCGATGTCGCCGGGCCGCACTTTACCAAGCAAAGCGTTGAGGTTCGCCCCGTCCATGTAGACGAAGCCGCCCGCAGAATGAACGACCTCGGCAATCTCGGCAATGTGATCCTCGAACACTCCCAAGGTAGAGGGATTGGTCACCATGATGCCAGCAGTATCGCTATCCACGGCCCGCTTCACCGCGTCGGTGTCGAGAATGCCGGACTCGCCGGTCTTGACGGTGACCGCGGTGAATCCGTTGATGGTGCACGACGCTGGATTGGTACCGTGAGCACTATCGGGCACGAGTATCTTCGTGGCGCGACGTCCTTTGCCCTTGAGAGCTGCCCGAATCACCATTAGACCGGTAAGCTCTCCGTGAGCACCTGCGGCTGGCTGAAGAGACGCTCTCGCCATTCCGGTGATCTCGCAGAGGGCTCGCTCGAGCGCGCTCATCAAGGCCAGCGCACCTTGAACGGTGCTGTCCGGCTGGTAGGGATGAAGGGCGGTGAATCCGCCAAGGCGGGCAGCCCACTCGTCGATCTTGGGGTTGTACTTCATCGTGCAGGAGCCGAGAGGATACATCCCGAGATCGACGGCGTAGTTGAGACGCGAGAGACGGGTGTAGTGCCGCACCGCCTCGACCTCCGAGACCTCTGGCAACAGAGCGGGTTCCTGCCTGCCAAGATCGCCCCACTCCTGGATGGGATCGTACTGAGGAACGTCGCAGCGCGGCAAGGACGCTCCAGTCCGTTCGGCGGAGCCTTGTTCGAAAATCAAGGGAGTCGGGTGGACCAGATGTCGGGGAACAGTCTCCATCAGGCAACCTCCTGCAGCACCGAGATCAGACGATCGATTTCCTCGCGTCCGTGAAGCTCGCTGACACCGACGAGCAGGAGTTCCTGGTCGGACTTCGTGAAACGGCCCAGCGCCACGCCTGGGATGATGTTCTTGCCCAGCGAACGTTCGACGAGGCGGCCAGCATCTCCGCCTGGCACTCGCACGCACACCTCGCCAAACGACGGCGCATGAGGGAACGCAACTGCATACCCTTTCTTGGCTAGCTTGGCAGCGATTTGATCCTCGAGATA